>CAURCY010000101.1:0-4387 GCA_963523355.1 uncultured Streptococcus sp. | reverse complement strand
CAAAACCTCTTCCGTATGTATAAGAAATTGGCAGGTATGACAGGTACTGGTAAAACAGAAGAAGAAGAATTCCGCGAAATTTACAACATTCGTGTTATCCCAATCCCAACTAACCGTCCAATTCAACGTATCGACCACTCAGACCTTCTCTATGCAAGTCTTGATGCGAAATTTAAGGCTGTAGTTGAAGATGTAAAAGCTCGTTACCAAAAAGGTCAGCCGGTCTTGGTAGGTACAGTTGCCGTTGAAACGAGTGATTTCCTTTCTAAGAAATTGGTAGCAGCAGGTGTTCCTCACGAAGTCTTGAATGCGAAGAACCACTACAGAGAAGCGCAAATCATCATGAACGCTGGTCAACGTGGCGCCGTTACCATCGCAACCAACATGGCCGGTCGTGGTACCGACATCAAGCTTGGTGAAGGGGTTCGTGAACTTGGTGGTCTTTGCGTCATTGGTACAGAACGCCACGAAAGTCGCCGTATTGATAACCAGCTTCGTGGACGTTCAGGGCGTCAAGGAGATCCAGGTGAGTCACAATTCTACTTGTCTCTTGAAGATGATTTGATGAAACGTTTCGGTTCAGAACGTTTGAAAGGTGTCTTTGAACGTCTCAACATGTCTGATGAAGCCATCGAATCTCGCATGTTAACGCGTCAAGTTGAAGCAGCTCAAAAACGTGTCGAAGGAAACAACTACGACACTCGTAAACAAGTCCTTCAATACGATGATGTTATGCGTGAACAACGTGAGATTATCTATGCACAACGTTATGATGTCATTACTGCAGATCGTGACTTGGCACCAGAAATCCATGCTATGATCCGTCGAACAATTGGCCGTATCGTGGATGCACATGCACGTTCTAAGGAAGATGAAAAATTGGAAGCAATTTTGAACTTCGCTAAGTATAACTTACTTCCAGAAGATTCAATTAGCCGTTCAGACCTTGCAGGTTTGTCAGACCAAGCTATCAAAGATGAACTTTTCCAACGTGCCTTGAAAGTCTATGACAGCCAAGTTGCTAAGCTTCGTGACGAAGATGCAGTGAAAGAATTCCAAAAAGTCTTGATTCTACGTGTTGTAGACAACAAGTGGACAGACCATATCGATGCTCTTGACCAGTTGCGAAATGCTGTTGGTCTTCGTGGATATGCCCAAAACAACCCTGTTGTAGAATATCAAGCAGAAGGTTTCCGCATGTTTAACGACATGATTGGATCGATTGAATTCGATGTGACCCGCTTGATGATGAAAGCACAAATCCATGAACAAGAACGTCCGCAAACTGAACACAATATCAGTACAACTGCGACTCGTAATATCGCAGCGCAGCAGGCAAGCCTTCCAGAAGATTTGGACTTGAGCCAAATCGGACGAAACGACCAATGCCCATGTGGATCAGGTAAGAAATTCAAGAACTGTCATGGTAAGAGACAATAATATGAGATAAGATACAGGCGGATACCTGGTAAAAATCATTTTTTGCTTGGTGTCCGTTTGCTTTATAAGGAGATGAATCATGGTATTTAAAGCTAAAAGTCCTAAAATTAACATTGAAGAAGTTCGCGCCTTGTCTAAATTAGAGGGAGCAGCTCTTGCGAGAAAAAATCAACGTGATCAGGAATTGGAAGCCATCATCCGTGGGGAAGACCAGCGTATTTTCTTGGTGATTGGACCATGTTCATCTGATAATGAAGAGGCGGTTCTCGAGTATGCCAAGCGTCTATCTGCTTTGCAAGAAGAGGTCAAAGACCGTATTTTTATGGTCATGCGTGTCTATACAGCTAAACCTCGTACCAATGGAGATGGCTATAAGGGCTTGATTCATCAACCAAATGCGACAGAAGCACCTAGCTTGATCAATGGGATCAAGGCTGTTCGTCAGTTACACTACCGTGTGATTACCGAGACGGGAATGACAACAGCGGATGAGATGCTTTATCCTGAAAATCTTCCGCTGGTGGATGATTTGATTTCTTATATGGCTGTTGGAGCTCGTTCTGTAGAGGATCAACAGCACCGTTTTGTAGCGAGTGGAGCAGACTTTTCAACAGGATTTAAAAATCCCACATCTGGAAATCTCAATGTTATGTTTAACGGGATTTATGCAGCGCAAAATAAACAGAGTTTCCTTTTCCTCGGTAAAGAGGTGGAAACAACAGGGAATCCATTGTCCCACGCCATTCTTCGCGGTGCCTTGAATGAATACGGGAAAAATATTCCTAACTACTACTATGACAATTTGATGGATACCATTGATCAGTATGAAAAGATGGGCTTGGAAAATCCCTTTATCATCATCGATACCAATCATGACAATTCAGGCAAGCAGTACATGGATCAAATCCGTATCGTTCGTCAGACCTTGATTAACCGTGACTGGAATGAGAAAATCAAGAAATATGTTCGTGGTTTTATGATTGAGTCCTATCTAGAAGATGGACGTCAAAATGAGCCAGAAGTTTTTGGCAAGTCTATCACGGACCCTTGTCTAGGATGGGACAACACAGAAGCACTTGTTCGCGAAATTTACCAAACGCTAGGAGAGTAAGATGGCATTTATCGAAAAAGGTCAAGAAATTGATATTGAAGCAATCAAGGCTGCGACCCAGTTGTCACCTGAAGCCTTGCAAAAGAAAGAAGCCCGCGATAGAGAGTTGGCAGCTATCATCTCCGGTGAGGATGACCGAATCCTTTTGGTGATGGGACCTTGCTCTTCTGACAATGAAGAAGCAGTGCTTGAATATGCTCGTCGCTTAGCAGACTTGCAGAAAAAAGTTGCGGATAAAATCTTTATCGTGATGCGTGTCTATACGGCTAAACCTCGTACCAATGGAGACGGCTATAAGGGAATGATTCATCAACCAAATACCAGCGAAGCGCCTAGTCTCATCAATGGTTTGCAGGCTGTTCGTCAGCTACACTACCGAGTGATTACCGAGACGGGCTTGACGACAGCTGATGAGATGCTTTATCCGTCAAATCTCGTTTTGGTTGATGATCTGGTCAGCTACCATGCTGTAGGGGCTCGTTCAGTGGAAGACCAGGAACACCGCTTTGTAGCCTCTGGGATTGATGCTCCGGTTGGAATGAAAAATCCAACATCTGGGAACCTTGGGGTCATGTTTAATGCCATCTATGCGGCTCAAAACAAGCAAACCTTCCTTTACCATGGCCAAGAAGTGGAAACTTCAGGAAATCCCTTGGCCCACGTTATCCTTCGTGGTGCCATGAACGAATATGGTAAAAATGAACCCAATTTCTACTATGAAACACTCTTAAATGCCATCAATCGCTATGAGACTATGGGACTTGAAAATCCCTTCATTATCATCGATACCAATCATGACAATTCTGGCAAGCAGTATATGGAACAAATTCGCATTGTTCGTCAAGCCTTGCTGAATCGTGATTGGAATGAAAAGATTAAAAAGACGGTTCGAGGCTTTATGATCGAATCTTACCTAGCAGATGGTCGCCAAAATCAACCAGAGGTCTTTGGTTGCTCTATAACTGACCCTTGTCTAGGTTGGGAAAATACAGTAGCTTTGGTAGAAGAAATTTATACTACCTTAACAAAATAAGTGAAAAGGATGGAGTTGGGGGAATCTCAGCTCCTTTTATGAGTATGATAGTTGGACACGGAATTGATATCGAAGAATTGGCTTCGATAGAAAACGCAGTTACACGACGTGAGGGCTTTGCTAAGCGCGTGCTGACCCCTAAAGAAATGGAGCGTTTTGCCAGTCTCAAAGGGCGCAGACAAATCGAATACTTGGCAGGCCGCTGGTCGGCTAAGGAGGCCTTTTCCAAGGCTATGGGAACTGGTATTGGCAAGCTGACCTTTCAGGATTTGGAAGTTTTGAACAATGAACGAGGGGCTCCCTATTTTAGTCAGGCACCATTTTCAGGAAAGATTTGGCTATCTATCAGCCATACAGATCAGTTTGTGACAGCCAGTGTCATTTTGGAGGAAAATCATGAAAGCTAGTCCACATAGACCAACCAAGGCTCTGATTCATCTGGGAGCTATTCGACAAAATATTCAGCAAATGGGGGCTCATATCCCTGAAGGAACGCTCAAGTGGGCAGTGATCAAGGCTAATGCCTATGGTCATGGGGCAGTAGCTGTTGCCACAGCTATTCAAGATGATGTTGATGGATTTTGTGTTTCCAATATTGATGAAGCCATCGAACTTCGTCAGGCTGGACTCAGCAAGAAAATCCTTATCTTAGGAGTTTCTGAAATAGAAGCTATTGACCTAGCAAAAGAATACGACATCACCTTGACAGTGGCAGGATTGGAGTGGATTCAAGCACTCTTAGCTAGGGAGACAGATTTATCTGGCTTAACAGTTCACCTCAAGATTGACTCAGGGATGGGACG
>CAURCY010000100.1:0-4409 GCA_963523355.1 uncultured Streptococcus sp. | reverse complement strand
TTTTCTTGAAACGTAAAATTGATAAGGACTCTATTGATGAAGCCAATATCAAAACCCTCTATTCAGAAAAATTAATTGGAATTTCGATTCCAACCAAATAAAATCTTGGAGAGATTAGAAAGTGCTTTGAACCTTATGGAACAAAATTAGGTTTATTTAGCTTTTTAAATCATCTCCAATTTTTTATCTTGAAATCTTATCATACAAGATTTTATAGATAATTAAGGAGACAAACATGGGAGACATCATATATAGAGAGGCAAGAATTGAAGAAAGCGAAAAAATTGGAAAATTATTAGCCAATTCCTTTCTTGACTATCCCTTTTTAACGATTATAACTGATGATTTGAAGAAACCTGACTCCTATCCTGCTTTTGTAGAAACGTTGCAAATTCTGCTTACTAGAGTCTATATTAAGAAGGGAAACTGTTTAATTGCGGAACAGGATGGAGACTTACTTGCAGTCGCCCTTTTGCAACAAAAAGATTTCTGTATACTATCCTATCTACGAAATGGAGGAACAAACATTTTTCGCTACATTCGACCACAAAATCTCCTTAAATACTTTGACTTTGTAAAACGTTCCAAAAAGCATTTAGAACAATCAGGGGAGTTTGATTGGTATTTGATGGCTTTAGCTGTCAATATAGAAAGTAAGGGGCGGGGAATAGGCAGTACTTTTCTGACACAAGGGATTGAACCTTATGTCAAATCAAAAGGCTGTAAACACTTGGGACTCATAACTAGTACAGCTAGAAATACCTCATTCTACGAAAAAAACGATTATGTATTACTGGACCATATGGACTTAGAATATGGGTCAAAATCAATTGGTAACTGGGCATTTTTAAAAACTATAAATAAATAAAAAAAATTTGGTGCTGCTTATCACAGAACCAAATCTTTTTTATTATGTTAGAAACGAATCGTCTCACGTGTTTTTTCGTATGAAGTGACAAAACGGTTGGTTACACCTGGTTCTGCAACTTCCAAAGCTTGCGAAATCTTATCAAATGAAGCATGATAATCAAATTCTTTTTCAAAAATTTCTAATGATTCATTAAAAGCTTCTTGAATTCGTTCATCAAATGAGCGATAACGGTTCGAATACTGTAGCAATTGTTCTGTCAATGTTGCATATTGAACAATATTATATGTTTCTTCTTCAAGTGCTTCCATATCATTGGTTGTAATTTCAAGCATACGGTTCACAGCTTCGATATTGACCCGAGCTTCTTCTAGTTCAGCCATCAACTCTTCAGTATGGTTACTTGCTGTAAAGAACAACTGTAAGAAATTCTGAGGAATACCTGGAAGATTGCGTTTTTCCATATATCTCTTAATTGTGTGAAGACGATTAACATAAACATTTGCCTTCTGGCGAGCATTGATATCATCTTTTTCAATCTGAGCAAGACGTTGACTAACCTCAACTTGTTCATCTTCAATTTCCTTCAAAGTAGCTTGTAAGTTTTCCAAACGTTCTTCAAGGAATGAATAAGGTTCAGAATGTTCCTCTTGTTCAGAAGTTAGTTCCAATACAGATTCTTCTAAAGATTCTAACTCAGCTTGTAATCTATGAACATGACTAACATCCGTTTCAGATAGTAGGTAATTGTTACTCAATCGTTGAATATCTTCCACTAAAACAGCATTACTATCTTTCATGTGTTTCAAATATGTAGGAAGAGTTGCAACTAAGCCTTCTACTACTTTTTGAGCAGCGATTTCTCGTGTAAAGATATCATAGAGTGAATTGATTTCTTCTTGAACTTGAGTATTTTCATACTCAGCATTATCCAACTCTAATTGTGCAATATTTTCGTGGTTTTTCTTCAAAGATTCATAAAGCAATTGGAAGCGAGATTCAATATCCGTTTCAGCAAAATGATAGTTAGCATCTAAAAGCTTACGGTAACCATCCTCCAAATCTTCCAATTGATCAGGTAGCTCTTTAGATAATGTTTTTACAATCGCTGGCAGGCGGTCAACAATGTGACTCAAAGCCAAGATATGATTTTCAGCATTATCCAAAATCACAGCAGCTTCTACTGGGTCACCTGAAGTGTTCAAAGTAACAAACTGAGAAAACTCTGATTGGATATTTTCCAATTGTTTTTCGATTTCAGATAAACCTTGGCCATATTCTTCAGAATGATCAGCCACTCGGTGTTGCAACTCTTCAAACAAGTCCAAGGTATGAAGAACACGACCGCTGTTTTTAGATTCTTGTTTCTCCAAATCTGCCAAGGCATTGCGAATTGCCGCAATATCTTCTTCAATCAAGGTAATTTGGCTCTCGATTTGGTCAATTTGATGACTAGCCTTAAAAAAACGGAATGAATTGTTATAACCTTCTGCCTCGAAAAGATTATTTTCGATATCGGCAAAAGAGTTAAGAGATAGGTCAACCCATTTTTGGTTCCATTCACGGAAAGTCACTTGACTTTGTCCAATCAAGTGCATATTTTTTACAGCTTCAACTTCATCATTAACTGGAAGATTGTACAGCTCTTCTTTTTTCTCTTCTAAAATTGCTAATTTACTTTCATTGCGTTTCCGTACATAAATTGCTATAGCATATGAAATCAGCAATATAATTGCAATTGCAATTATAAGATATACTACTAGACTATCAGACATATTAAACTCCTTTTTTACTTGAAACAATCGTAATGATTATATCATATTTTTTAGACCAAGGGAACTACTTCTCCCGATTTTTTAGACATCAAGTGTACTATAGACGGCATTTTCTTCGATAAATTCACGACGAGGCTCTACTCGATCCCCCATCAACATATCAAAGATTTTATCTGCTTCTGCAGCATCATCCACAGAAACTCTGGCCATCAAGCGATGTTCAGGATCCATGGTTGTTTCCCACAATTGGTGGTCATCCATTTCACCAAGACCTTTATACCTCTGAATAGTTGGTTTGGCACGACCTTCACTGTGGCGGGCTAAGGCTTCTTGGAGTTTAATTTCTTGGTCTGCTCCTGGCTGGATATATTCTTTAATCTCGCTTCCAACCTTGACACCATAGATTGGAGGTTGGGCGATATAAACATAACCAGCTTCTAGGATTGGTTTCATATAACGATAAATCAAGGTTAAAAGAAGAGTACGAATGTGGGCTCCATCGACATCGGCATCGGTCATCAAAACGAGTTTTTGGTAACGGGCTTTTGAAACATCAAATTCTGCACCAAATCCTGTTCCCATCGCTGTGAAAAGACTACGAATTTCTTCGTTAGCTAGAATCTTATCCATACTTGCCTTTTCAACGTTCAAAATCTTACCGCGGATTGGAAGAATTGCCTGAAATTCACGGTTACGACCAGATTTGGCTGATCCACCAGCTGAGTCTCCTTCGACGATGAAGAGTTCTGTTTCCGCAGGATTGTTAGAAGAACAGTCTGCTAGTTTACCTGGAAGGTTAGAAATTTCCAAACCAGATTTTTTACGAGTGACTTCACGCGCACGCTTGGCAGCCACACGAGCCTTAGCAGCTAAAATTCCTTTTTCCACGATACGTTTAGCAATCTGTGGATTTTCCATGAGGAAATCAGAGAAGGCATCGCTGAAGAGACGATTGGTAATCTTGACCACTTCGCTATTCCCCAGTTTTGTCTTGGTCTGTCCTTCAAACTGTGGATTTGGGTGTTTAACTGAGATAACTGCAGTTAATCCTTCACGGACATCTTCCCCTGTTAAGTTGTCTTCATTGTCTTTCAGTAACTTATTCTTACGAGCATAATCGTTGATAACACGTGTCAAGGCTGTACGGAAACCTTGTTCATGCGTTCCACCTTCATGGGTATGAATATTATTGGCGAAACTCATGACATTTTCATGGTAACCCGTTGTGTACTGCATGGCTACTTCGACTGTGATATCATCCATCTCACCGTCTGTATAAATTGGTGTATCAAAGATTACATCCTTGTTCTCGTTGATATATTCAACGTAACTAGCAATCCCACCTTCATAATGATAATGCTTGGTTTGTTCCAAACCTTCACGCTTATCTGCGATGGAGATTTGAAGACCGCGATTTAGAAAGGCCAACTCTTGAATCCGTTTATTTAATTTATCAAAATCAAAGGTTGTTGTTTCAGTGAAAATTTCTGGATCCGGTATAAAGTGAACTGTTGTTCCCGTTTTATCCGTATCTCCAACCACCTCAAGGTCTGCGACAACATGACCACGACGGTATTCTTGGTAATGAATCTTACCATTTTTGTGGACATGAACGTCTAATTGAGTTGAAAGGGCGTTAACAACTGAGGACCCCACTCCGTGAAGACCACCTGAGACCTTATATCCGCCACCGCCAAACTTTCCTCCAGCATGAAGGACAGTAAAGACAGTCTCAACGGCAGGTCGACCTGTTTTTTCCTGAATAT
>CAURCY010000099.1:0-4455 GCA_963523355.1 uncultured Streptococcus sp. | reverse complement strand
TTTCAAAATAATTAAGTAAGACTGAGATATCCCGTACGCACTCTGCCCCACTATCGATGAGCTGAACCTTGGGTCCCATGACATTTTGAATAATGGGTCTGAGGAGTGGATAATGGGTACAACCCAAAATCAGGCTATCCACCTTTCCAACCAAGGGACGTAGGGTTTCATAGACCACTTTCTTGGTGACACTGGTTGACAGGGCACCCGACTCCACCAAGGGAGCAAACTTGGGACAGGCCAAACTCTCCACCTGTAAGTCCGGATCCAGATCATTGATTTTCTGACGATAGATGTCAGATTGTACTGTCATGGGCGTTCCAATGACTCCGATTTTCCCACCTTGACTGGACTTGATAGCTGCCGAAGCTCCTGGCAAAATCACACCTAGGACAGGAATATCTAGTTGAGCCTTGATTTCTTCCCAGACGACCGCAGTCGCAGTATTACAAGCAATGACAATCATTTTGACATCCTTGGTCAAGAGAAAGTTGACCAACTGCCAAGTATATTCACGAATTTGCTCAGCAGGACGGGGACCATAGGGCGCCCGTGCCGAATCTCCAATATAGACGATTTCTTCATGGGGAAGCTGGCGCATGAGCTCGCGCACAACGGTCAAGCCCCCGACACCCGAATCCAAAAAACCAATTGGTCGATTATCCATACAGTCTTCTTTCTAGTCTTTTTTCTGATTGATAGTTCATTATGATTATTGATCCTTATGAACTGAATGACATCCTAATCAACAACTATCTCTCTTAATCATAATCAAATATCAATAGAATGCAAGGAAAAAGTCTCATCCCTAAAACCATAGCCAACATAGTGAGAAGTCTGGAACTTTCATCCCAGACTTTTCCTTATTTATTTTTTCTTTTTATTGTTAGCAAGGGCTGCCTTTTGTTGGCGGATGATTTGGTGGTAAACTTGTTGTACCTTAGCTTCGCTTGGTTTTTGACCATTTGCACTCAAAAGAGTACGAACTGCTTCAGCATTCAAACGTGGGTTGTCAGCGAATTCTTTTTCAATTTGCTTACGAACCAAGTACATTCCTCCAAGAGCTCCTCCTAGAAAAGCTAGCACAATCAATACAATTGCTAAAAGTAAATCCATCATTTTTCTCCTGTTTCTTTTTGAGTCTCTTTCATTATACCACAAACTAGCCACCCTGACTAGTTTGTTTTACGCTTTCAGGGATGGAATAAATAGCAAAAAGAACCCTGCTTTTCTGCAAAAGAGGGCTCCTTACTGAGTTTATACTCAATGAAAATCAAAGAGTAAACTAGGACGCTAGCCGCAGGTTGCTCAAAACACTGTTTTGAGGTTGCAGATAGAGCTGACACGGTTTGAAGAGATTTTCGAAGAGTATTAATTTCATATTTCTGCCTATCCATTTATACTAATAAAAGACTGAGACACCAGATCTCAGCCTTTTTCTTTATCCCAAAACCAATTCATCACTGACCAGACTTTGACCACTATTTTTCTGGAAGAGATGCATGAGATTTTCAACCGTCAGATGCTTTTTCTCCTCTCCCTTGACATCCACCACTATCTTACCCTGATAGAGCATAATGATACGATTGCCGTACTCAATCGCATGGTTCATATCGTGGGTAATCATCAAAGTCGTCAACTGATGGTGTTCCACAATCTTTTGCGTCAAGTCCATCACCATTTGACTCGTTTTCGGATCAAGCGCCGCAGTGTGTTCATCCAAAAGCAAAAGTTTAGGTTTCACCAGAGCTGCCATGACTAGGGTCAAGGCCTGTCTTTGTCCTCCTGAAAGGTATTGGGTATCCACTTTCAAGCGATTTTCAAGGCCAATATTCAACTCTTTCAAGGCCTCTTGGAACTGGATTCTCTCCTTCTCCTTCACGCCCCAACCAAGCCCTCTCTTCTGCCCACGTCTCAAGGCAATAGCCATATTCTCCTCAATCGTCAAACGAGAAGCTGTTCCCATCTTAGGATCTTGAAAAACACGGGCAATATCCTTGGCTCTCTTTCTTACACTAAGATTTTTAATGGATTTGCCTGCCAATAAAAGGTCCCCTTCATCCACCGATAGATTGCCAGCCAAGATATTCATCAAAGTGGATTTCCCTGCTCCATTTCCACCAATCACAGAGATAAAATCTCCCTCTTCAACCTCTAAGTCTAATCCTTTGAGGACATGGTTCTCATTGACCGTCCCTGCTTCAAAGGTTTTGTGAATATTTTCAAGTGTTAACAAACTTGCCATAACTTTCTCCTCCTATTCATTTCTCAGTTTCAAACCACGAATCTTTAATCTCTTTTGCAGTTCTGGTGCAAATAACACTAAGGCTAGCAAGATTGCATTAAAGAGACGTACCAGGTTTTGATCTAGATTTGGAATTTCATAGATATTTAAAATAATCAAACGGTAAACAATGGCACCGATTCCGATAGATAACAAGCGACCTCCAATGGTCAAGTCGTGTATCAAAACTTCTGCAATAATAACTGCACTCAAACCAACAACGATGGTTCCTGTCCCAGAGGTTACGTCTGAAAATCCATCATTTTGAGCGAACAAGGAACCACACAGGGCAATCAAACCATTTGAAATCATGTAACCAACAATCTTCATGGTGTCTACATTGACCCCATTAGCCTCACTCATCGGAATATTGTCCCCAGTCGAACGCAAGACCAATCCAATCTCCGTTTTCATCAAAAGAGTCAAGACCAAACAAACAAGTAGGAGACAGGCCAAACTGAATGAGAAAACAGCTTCTTCATTTGTCAGCCCCAAGCTCGCCAATTGTTTAAAGACAGTTGAAGAATCTCCCAAGGAAAGGTTGGGCACACTGCCCATGATTTTAATATTGATTGAATAAAGCCCTGTCAAGGTCACAATCCCTGTCAAGAGAGCTGGGATTTTCATCTTGGTGTGGAGCATTCCTGATACAAGACCAGCTACCATACCTGCCAGCAAAGCAAGTAAGGTCGCAATCCAAGGATTTGTCCCTGCCTGTATCTGCGATACAACGACAGCTGCCCCCAAAGGAAAGGCTCCTTCAGCAGTCATATCCGCAATATCCAAAATACGGAAAGTCAAGTAAACTCCAATGGCCATAATCGACCACAACAAACCTTCTGATAAACTAGATAATACAAAACTCATCTTAAACCTCCCTATTCCTTGCTTTCCAACTTACTAATATCAATTCCTAGTGCATCTGCCATTTCTTGATTGGTATGCAATTCCAGTTTTTCAGGCAACTCAACTGCTATATTTTCTGGTTTCTCACCTTTTAAGACACGAATCAACATGCGGGCTGTCTGCCGTCCCAATTCTTCATAATTGGTACCGTAGTTATACAAACCACCAACCGCAATCATTTCCGTTGAGCCACCGAATACTGGAACCTTGTGTTTAATAGAAACCTGCTTAACTGTTTCCATGGTTGACGAAATGATATTGTCCGTTGGTACAAAAACCATATCCACTTCTGCCATCAAACTCTCTGCTGCCGCCTTGACATTGTTACTGTCCAAGATTGTTTTTTCAACAACGGTAAAGCCTTTTTCTTCCAGAAGTCGCTTAGCTTCATCCTTTTGGACAACTGAGTTTGGCTCGCTCTGAGTATAGAGGATTCCAATTGTTTTAGCTTTTGGCAACACTTTCTTTATCAAATTGATTTGGGTTGAAATGGCATCTGATGACTGGTCGCTTGTTCCAGTTACATTGCCCCCAGGATGCTCTCTTGACTCAACCAACTTGGCACTGACAGGATCTGTTACAGCTGAAAAGATAACCGGTGTCGTTTGTGTTGTATTAGCCAAGCTCTGAGCAGAAGGCGTTGCGATAGCTAGAACGACATCACTAGATTCTGCTAGTTGCTGGGAAATCGTTTTTAGGTTTCGTTGTTCTCCCTGTGCATTTTGCAAATCAATCTCGATATTTTTCCCTTCAGCATAGCCTTGCTTGGCAAGCTCATCCACAAACCCTTCTCTAGTAGCGTCTAAGGACTGGTGGGTAATAAATTGCGAAATACCGATACGAAACACATCTTTTTTCTTATCTGCCTTCAACTGATGCAAACTAATCAGAGAGGTCAAGAGAATCCCCACTACCAAGAGGGGTGCTAGTAATTTTCGAACAACTTTCATAATGAAACTCCTTCTCAGAAAAGATAAAACAAAAAACCGCCTAGATACTATCTAAACGGATGCTTGAAATAATCTAACAAGTTACAACTTAGCTAGTCCATTTAGATATTCATCTATATGGACCACAATCAAAAATCTTAGCCACATAGATACAAACAAATTGCTTGAACTGTTTGCATCCATGGTGACATGTCTACAAACACTATCTAAAGTAGCTAAAGTAAAAGTTTTGATTCATCGTTACAGCTTGTTTCTTATTCATTTCTTTTTCTGCTTTCTTTTTTGATGTTTCCTATCTTACCACCTTTTTCATCA
>CAURCY010000098.1:0-4484 GCA_963523355.1 uncultured Streptococcus sp. | reverse complement strand
CTATATTTATTATATGGTATAGACCAATTTTTGTCAAGTGAAAACGATTTAATTTTCAAAAAAAGAGCGACTATACTTGAAACATGTTATAATGGATAAGATTAGAACTTAGAAAGAATGAACAGATATATGAATACAGCTGATTTTGATTTCCACTTACCCGAGGAATTGATTGCCCAAACGCCTCTTGAAAAACGGGACGCCTCTAAACTCCTCATCGTCAACCGTGAGACGGGAGAAATGCAGGATAAACACTTCCACTCTATTATTGATATGCTGGAACCTGGTGATGCTCTTGTTATGAACGACACCCGAGTTCTCCCTGCCCGCCTCTATGGTCAAAAAGAGGAGACAGGAGGCCATGTGGAACTTCTCCTCCTTAAAAACACTAGTGGAGACGAGTGGGAAGTTCTGGCAAAACCTGCCAAACGCCTCAAGGTCGGCACTCGCGTTAGCTTTGGTGATGGCCGTCTCAGCGCTGTTGTTACGGAAGAATTGACTCACGGGGGCCGCATTGTCCGCTTTGAATACCAAGGAATTTTCCTAGAAGTTTTGGAAAGTCTGGGAGAAATGCCTCTGCCACCTTATATCCATGAAAAATTGGATGACCGTGAACGCTATCAAACTGTTTACGCCAAGGAAAGTGGCTCTGCTGCTGCACCGACTGCTGGATTGCACTTCACCAAAGAATTGCTGGCAGAAATCCAAGCTAAGGGTGTTCATCTAGTCTATCTGACTCTTCATGTCGGACTCGGAACCTTTAGACCCGTTTCAGTTGACAATCTGGACGAACACGAAATGCACTCAGAATTCTACCAGCTTTCTGAGGAAGCTGCTGCCACCCTTCGCTCTGTTAAGGAAAATGGTGGTCGCGTCATCGCTGTCGGAACCACTTCTATCCGCACCTTAGAGACTATTGGTTCCAAGTTTGATGGGCAAATCCAAGCAGATTCTGGCTGGACCAATATCTTTATCAAACCTGGCTATGAGTGGAAGGTCGTGGATGCCTTCTCAACCAACTTCCACTTGCCAAAATCAACTCTGGTCATGTTGGTTTCTGCCTTTGCAGGCCGTGAATTAGTCTTAGACGCTTATCACCATGCCATTCAAGAACACTACCGCTTCTTCAGTTTTGGCGATGCCATGTTTATCTATTAATTTTCACAATCAAAAAGCGCATATTATCAAGATTTTATAATGCTTGATAATATGCGTTTTGTAATGGATAAAAAATGAAGTTAATTTATTCTAAAGCTCGTATCTTTCAAACTCTGGACACTGGCATTGATCACCGCACCGACAATCAAAATCTTAGCGATGAGAATAAACCAGAACATCATGACCACCACGACGACGGAACTGAAAAAACGCACGTCCACTAGGTGATTGACATAATTGTTAACATAGACTGAAAAGATATTGAGTAGTAAGACCAGGGTCAACAAGACAAAGGCACTACCTGGCAATACAGAGCGAATCCTTCGCACCTTAACATTGGGTAGAAAATAGTAGAGCATGACCAGGATGGCAAAAATCAAGGCATAAACCAAAGGGCCTGTTAGGTCTTGCAGATAATCAAAAAGAGGACTATCCGATTTCCAATAGCTTTTGACAAGGTTGAGGAGCATACGGCCAAAGACACTCAAAAACAGAGCTAAAGCAAAGAGAATCTGCAAGCCAAAACTGACAAACAAACTCATGAGTTGATGGGAAATCATTCCACGATTTTTTGATACTCCGTAAGCTTTATTAAAGGCTTTCTGTAGGAAATTCATGGATTTTGAAAAGGTCCAGAGGGCTGACAAAACCGCAAAACTCAATAAACCCGTTGAAGGTTGGGTCAGCACTTCTGTAATAATCTTTGCCACCACATCATACATGGTATCCGGCAAGAATTCATTGACAACCTTTAAAAAATTAGAAACTGGAATCTGAAAATATGGGAGGATATTGACCACCACCAAAAGCAGGGGGAAAATCGAAATCAACCAATAGTAGGCTACTGCGACGCTGGTCAACTCACTATCTGATGCTTGATAATAATGCAAAAAAGCTTTTAATAAAGGCTTGTCTGTCAGCTCTTTCCACCACTTCTTCATGTCACACTCCTTCACTTACAATCTTGATTAATTTCTTCTTACCAATTCCATCATATCATAAGGCAGGGTATTGGCAGCTTCCTTCAGAGAATAGTTCTCTAAGTTATTCACATTTTGTCGTAATTTCTTGGCATACTTGGTCGTAATCAATCGTTTTTCTTCGTATTCGAAAATCAACTTGCGCTCCAGATAATAGCCTCTCAGCATTTCATCGATATTGTTGGGTTTGACACGATTGATAACCCGTTCGACAAAGGCACCACTGGTAATAATAGCTGTTTCTCGGAGACGAGAATCCTGCATAAAGCTGATTAAAGAACTCTTATAAACCCCTTTAAGGTTCTCCAAACTTTCAATAATCATCTCTGTATTTTCTAGATAGAGCTCTGCAATTTGGTCATAGTCAAGGGCTCTGAGTTTCTGTGATTCTTCATTTTTCCAACTACGGAAGGTCTTGCCTAAGGTAAAGACTTCGTGTAGGAGAAAACGTAAAATCCGCAAGGAAACAAGGAAATAATAGGTCACTCGTGAAGCAAACTTGCGATTGATACCTTGTTCCATGTTTTTCAAATAACGTTGGTAGACTCGATAGGCACGCTCACTCATCTTGTCCTCTTCGTAAGCCTGTTCTAAACCATCACTTTCAATACTGAGGATGAGAAGTTTCAAGGCCTCCCAGTCTTCTTGAGCCCCCTTATTTTCTTGACTCAAGATAAGATTCTCTATTCGTCCATGGTAATTGTCAATGGCTGCATAGAGAGGGAGCTTATTTCTGGTATCTTCCAACTCTTTTTCCAACTCTATCGTTACTTCATTCAAAATGCCGATATGCATGAGATAATCCTTGCTTTCTTCCTGTTCATCAGAAAGATGAGGCAAGACTACGAGGCCTGTTAAAAAGCTTACAAGCGTCACACCTGCGACAAGGAAAAGCAAGAGAGGATACTCCTGTTCTAGATTACTTGGTATCAGAAGGATCGTAGCAATCGACACCGTTCCCTTGACACCTGAGAAGGTCAAAAGAAGCATGTCCTTCATATACTTATTTAGCTTTTTCTTGAGACGTCTAGTCCTATAGGCATAATAGCCATAAATCATGACAAAACGAATGGCAAAGAGGACAAAGGTAAGGGCTATAAGAGATACCAATAAAAGTAAGGGATTATAGATTGGATTGGTCAAGATAGGTTCTGCTATCATTTCCAACTCCATCCCTAAAATCACAAAGACAGAACCGTTTAGCATAAAATTCACTGTATGCCAAACCGTCTCGGTCACCGTATCCACTTGGGCTTCGAGGAGCGTAATTTTCTTAAAACGGCTTGCCTTTAAAATCCCAGCAACTACAACGGCAATAATCCCTGAAACGTGGACTTCTTCTGCCAGGAAGAAGGTTACCAAGGGCAAACTCAATTCTAATAAAAGTTCGCTGGCAATATCCGTTGCTCGTACACTAAGTAAAAAACTATGGAGGAAACGGTTGGTCATGGCTGTTAAAAAGCCAATCAAAAAACCGCCTAGGATTGAAAAGATGAGCGAACTACTCGCTTGCCCAAGGGAAAAGGCCCCAGTTGTCCAAGCTGTCAAAGCTACCTGAAAGGCAACCAAGCCAGAAGCATCATTCAAGAGTCCTTCACCCTTAAGGATATTGGACACGCGCTTAGGAAAGCTAAACCGCTCCGAAAGAGAGGCAAAGGCCACCAAATCCGTAGGGCCAAGGGCTGCCCCAACAGCCAAGCAAGCCGCCAAGGGAAGACTGAGCCAAAGAAGATGGGCCAAGCCACCCAAACTCAGGGTCGAGATGAAAATCACTGGAAATATGAGATAAACAATGATTCGCCAGTGTTTTAAAATAGCCGTAATATCTGCTTCCTCCGACTCTCGGAAAAGCAAGGGCCCGATAACCAGTGCCAAAAACAACTCCGTATTGAGGTGAAAGTCGGTATTGGGTAAAAAGAGACCAATCACAATTCCCAAAAGAATCTGCACCAAAGGGAGAGGCAAAAAGGGCAGGAGCTTATTGGTTGTACTTGAGACAATCAAGACCAGTAAAAATAGGATGAGGTAAATCAGTAATTCCACGCACTTCCTCCTTAGTCTTTTTTACAACAGGATTCAAATATCTCCTTCTGCTCTTTGATTTTTTGGTCAATCTTGGAACAATCTTTGTGCTCAATTTTTCTCTGGCACCGTTCCATTTCAAGAGCAACTAATTTTTTCTTGATTTTAAGCATTTTTTTGCTCATATGCGCTTGGTCTAACACACCTACTGCTCGTTCGTGGTGGGTTGATTCAACAAAATTCTGGCGCATGGCATCCAGCTTTTCACGTAGGTATTGTTTATCCATGTCTATATCTCTCTAATTTTTCAATCATCACTAAAAA
>CAURCY010000097.1:0-4521 GCA_963523355.1 uncultured Streptococcus sp. | reverse complement strand
ATTTGGTCGAAGCTGGTGAGTTAAGCTTGATGGAATTACTTGAAAAAATGACATACAACCCATCCAAGCTTTACAACTTTGAAGCAGGTTATTTGGCTGAGAATGGTCCAGCGGACATCACTATTTTTGATGCTAAGGCTGACCGCCTTGTGGACTCCCATTTTGCTTCCAAAGCAGCTAATTCACCATTCATCGGTGAAACCTTAAAAGGGCAGGTTAAATATACCATCTGTAAGGGACAAATCGTCTATCAAAACTAGGTGGGAGTCTGCTCTGTAAACAAAAAGAATAGAGAGCTTATATGTACCAAACCCATCATTTTAAAGACAAGTTTATCTTATTTTTAAAGATATTTTTCCCTATCCTGATTTATCAATTTGCCAATTATTCTGCATCCTTTGTTGATACGACTATGACAGGTCAATACAATACTATGGACTTGGCTGGTGTGTCTATGGCAACCAGTATCTGGAATCCTTTCTTTACTTTCCTAACAGGGATTGTTTCAGCTTTGGTGCCCATCATTGGTCACCATCTTGGTCGAGGCAAAAAGGAAGAAGTTGCATCCGATTTTTACCAGTTCATCTATTTGGCCTTGGGTCTATCT
The DNA here is from genome assembly GCA_963523355.1 of uncultured Streptococcus sp. Classification (GTDB taxonomy): domain Bacteria; phylum Bacillota; class Bacilli; order Lactobacillales; family Streptococcaceae; genus Streptococcus. Next base: position 3,914 of record CAURCY010000097.1, on the reverse strand, counting down.
GTGGTCTTGCTGGGGATGGTGCTTTTCTTGGCACCACCAATCTTGAATCATATTGGACTAGAAGCACCGGTGGCAGCAGTAGCGGTTCGCTATCTCTGGTTTTTATCTATCGGGATTATCCCCTTGTTGCTCTTTAGTGTCATTCGTTCCTTGCTGGATTCGCTGGGCTTGACCAAACTGTCCATGTACCTCATGCTTTTGTTACTCCCTCTCAATAGCGGATTTAACTATCTCTTGATTTACGGTGCCTTTGGTGTTCCAGAACTGGGAGGTGCTGGTGCTGGTTTAGGTACTTCCTTGGCCTACTGGGTCTTGCTTGGGATTTCTGTTCTGGTCTTATTTAAACAGGAGAAGCTCAAAGCCTTGCATTTTGAGAAACGCATTCCGCTTAATATGGATAAAATCAAGGAAGGAGTTCGCTTAGGTCTGCCTATTGGAGGAACTGTCTTCGCGGAAGTAGCTATCTTTTCTGTGGTTGGCTTGATTATGGCTAAGTTTTCGTCCTTGATTATCGCTAGTCATCAGTCAGCTATGAACTTTTCAAGTCTTATGTACGCCTTTCCTATGAGTATCTCATCGGCTATGGCTATTGTCGTTTCCTATGAAGTGGGAGCCAAGCGATTTGATGATGCTAAAACCTATATTGGTCTAGGAAGATGGACTGCCCTCATTTTTGCGGCCTTCACCTTATCCTTCCTTTATATCTTTAGGGGAAATGTGGCTAGTCTTTATGGTAACGACCCAGAATTTATTGATTTGACAGCGCGCTTTTTGACTTATAGTCTTTTCTTCCAATTAGCAGATACCTTTGCGGCACCGCTTCAGGGAATTTTACGGGGGTATAAGGATACCGTTATTCCTTTTTACCTTGGTTTGGTTGGTTATTGGGGCGTAGCAATCCCAGTGGCTATGGTCTTCGATTCACTAACAGATTTTGGAGCTTATTCTTACTGGATTGGCTTGATTATTAGTCTAATTGTGAGTGGGGCGCTCTACCGTTGGCGTTTAACTGTGATTATGAAGAGATTTGAATCCAGAAAAGCTTGATTTTTAGAATTCCTGCAAGCAAAAATATCCTTCCTTATCTGCATTATTTTTGCTATAGTTAAATTAGTAGTAGGCAAATGAGAATTTCAAAAATATAGAAACAATTGATATTCCACGCTACTTTACTGGTATCAGATATAAAGAAAAAGAAGTTGCTTATTTTTAGCAGCTTCTTTTCTTAATAATTATTTTACATAATTTAATTTATGTATTTTATAAACTATCTAGAGCATTCTTTTGTTCATCGTTGACGATATGGGTATAGAGGTCAGTGACTTGTGTACTGGCATGTCCTAGCTGGTGGCTAACCAAAACTTGCGATTTGGTTGCATCATAGAGTCTAGTTGCTAGGGTATGGCGTAGTTTGTGGGGAGTTACACGCACTTTGAAGTCCTCAGAGTATTTAGCAACCATCTTTTCAACACTAGAAGCATCGATACGATTGGGAACACCTCGATAGAGAGTTAGAAAGAGTGCCATGTCCGTCTTTTCAGTCTTATAGCGTTGATTTCGAATGGCTAGATAATTCTCTAGGTAAGGCTTAGCAAAGGCAGCGACATTGACCGAGTCACGTTTACCACCTTTTCGAGTGACATCAATGACCATCATTTTTAAATTGAGATCTCTTAGATCCAGATTAACAGCTTCAGATAGGCGGACACCAGACGCCAAGAGAAGGGCAATAATGGCTAAATCACGTTCTTTATTTTTATTGAATGACGAGAGAGCACGATTTGAGAGCTGTTGTGGGTACTCCTTATCGATATAGGTTAGAAAACCTTCTGTTTCATCACCTAGAAAGAGCTTTTGCTTGATATTTTCAGCTCTGGCAGCAAGTGTTTCTTTCTTTTTCTTTGTTGAAACTTTTTTCATTACATTACGATAAAAATAAGGTTCCCCCTGGTCGTTTTCAACCTCCTCAGTCAGATACTTGTAAAGACTAGAAAGTGCCGACAAGGTCCGATTGATGGTTGTCTGAGAGACACCTTGCTTGGTTGTATTGGCATTCAGCAAAGGTCGTTCTCGTAGATATAGGATAAAGGATTCCATGTCTTTCTTAGACATATTTTCCAAGACAGATAAAGAAATATCAGACATTTTATCGGCGTTTGAAATACCAGACTCCAAAACCCAGCTGAAAAATCGATCGTATTCCTTGAGGTATTCGTACAAGGTTGTAAAACTGTAGGGAACAGCAAGCTTAGATTGGTAGTATTCCAGAACATACCAGGGCATGATTTGTTTTAGTTTGTCAATTCGTTCCAGTAAAATCTCACGTTTCATGTATTTTCTCCATAAATAAGTCTACAAGTAGTATAGCATAGACCAGTATATTTTTCAAGAAAATTATAGTTTTTCGGAAAGATGTTATAGGAGTTTTTGAAGTGATAAAAAAGACTTAAACCTGTGTAAAATAGATCTAAATCTTTGGAGTTATTATTGTGAATCATTATCTAGTGCTTTTTCTAGTTTCCAAATACTAAACCAGAATGAAATAGTCAACAGAATAAGGAAAATAAAAAAGAGATTATCAGTAACGAAACTTCTGTTCATTCTACATAACTGAAGAGCTATATAAGGAGCTATGAGATACAAAATACATTGTATAATTGCTATTGTTTTCTTTTTCATGATTTTAATCTTACTGTACAGATTTGATACAGTAAACTCCTTTCTAGCTTTATGCTTTATCATTTCTAAGTTAATTATAGTCTTATTTTTAAGAAAGTTCAATTACTTGTATGTGAAATATCTTATCTGCAAAAAATAACCGATCTCATTGCTGAGAATCGGCTCTCTAATGTATTTAATCAAACTTTTACATAATATAAATTATGCAAACAAGAGCTACAACAACAAATCTTTTACTTTTCCAATTTCACTTTTTGGAATCACTAGATGAATCATATCTCCGAGATACATTCTGGTTGAGCCGTTAACTGTTTGGCTCTTGCCATTATGGACTTGGGTGGTGATGAGTACGTTATGTGGTAAGTTGAGTTCATGAACCTGTTTTCCAGCGATTTTGTCTGATACAGGAATTTCAATAAGTGTGACTTCTCCTTCATCTGACGCTTCTTCAGGTAGCATTTTTTCCAACATAGCCTCATAGACTGGCGCACCTTTGAGCAGATCCATGATGATGTAGGCAACTAGGGTTACCAGTCCGAGTGGCATGAGGTTGCGAATATCTCCTACCATCTCAGTTACGAGTATCATAGCAGTTAAGGGAGCCTTGGATATTGCTCCAAAATAACCACTCATTCCTAGAATGACAAATATAGGGAATTGCTCTTGACTGACAAGTCCAAGATTGACACAAATGACACCAACTAGGGCTCCAAGCAAGGAACCAAGTGCCAAAATTGGTAGGAAAATTCCTCCTGGAAGGCCACTTCCATAACTAATCATGCTCCAAACAAAGCGAATCAAAAAGTAAGCTAATAGAACTTGGAAACTATAATCTTGCTCAGTTAGGGAAAGAACAAGCTGATTTCCACCACCAAGGATTTGGGGTAAGAAGATTCCGACTGGTATGATGAGAATGAAGGCCAGAATTGGATAATAAGCTCTATCCAAACGGATTTTTTGACCAAGCCAATCATACACTCTTCCGACGTTCAATACAGCTTTCTCATAGACAAAACCGGAAAGTCCTAGAAAAATTCCCATAAGGAGGTAAATCCAATACTGATCCAAGGTCATGAGAGGGATATTATCAGGCATGTCTAGCACTGGCGTTAGACCAAATATGAGTAGTGAGACAAAGTTTGCTACGAGACTAGCTGCGAGAGTAGACACCCAGAAAAAACGCGAAAAATGGTGATAAACTTCTTCTACTACAAAGAGGAGGCCTGCTATTGGTG
>CAURCY010000096.1:0-4530 GCA_963523355.1 uncultured Streptococcus sp. | reverse complement strand
TGCTAGGAACCGTAACCGAAGATAATACTTGAGTATATCGAGGTAAGGTGACAACGCAATGTAAGTGGAAAATAAAGCAGATTAGCGACGAAGTCCTAGAGAGTTGATCAACTCACGGTAACGGTTAACGTCGTTTTTACGCAAGTATGCAAGCAAGTTACGACGGCGACCGATTTTCTTCATCAATCCACGGTAAGTAGCGTGGTCTTTTTTGTGTTGTTTGATGTGTTCGTTAAGGTGGTTGATTTCCCAAGTAAGGACAGCAACTTGAACCTCTACTGAACCTGTATCACCTTCGTGACGTGCATATTGTGCGATGATTTCATTTTTTTTCTCTTTTGAGATTGCCATGATGTTTCTCCTTTTTATTTGGCTTCATCCGAGTGACAGGTTGGCATGCCTGCAACCAAGAAGAAGTTATTTGTCTTTACGACAATCCCTATTCTACCAATAACTAACTTCTTTGTCAACAGATTTACTTTCTTGTTTTAAACATGCTATAATAATCATAGCAAGAAATCTAAGTTATCTGTTTTTAAACGAGGTGATTATCATGCCTAGATTCTATTCCCATCTACCCTACTATCTGGTCATATTTTTCTTTTATTGGCCACTTTATGAGTTGTTATCACTAATCATTTCTGACCCCCTTTTGCTCAAGAGTCTCTACGTAAATAATATTCTCTTCTTTACACCTCTGGTAATCTTGATTGTATCGCTACTCTATAGCTACCGTTTCCGTTTCTCACTTTGGTGGTTAATTGGTAACGGACTGCTCTTTTGCTTTACCATCATAACCTTTGGTGAATTTATCTGGTTTTACTTTTTAGCCTATGAAACCTTGGCTCTGGTGGGCATGGCTTCCGGTATTGGTATCAAGCATATTCTACAAAAATGAAAAACAAAAAACTTTCACAAAATCCTTGAAAAATCTCACAATCATGCTATAATAATCCATAGAGACAAGTCACTTAGTCCCTTTCTACTAGAGAGTGCGTGGTTGCTGGAAACGCATAGAGAGCCTAAACTGATACTACTCTTGAGTTTTTTATGAAAACATAAAACGGTGGCCACGTTAGAGCCAATCAGAGGTGTCCCTCTTTTTTGAGGAACATAAATGAAGGTGGAACCACGTTGCGACGTCCTTTTGAGGATGTCGCTTTTTGTTTTTCTAGCTTTCACAATCCTCTGTCCCTGTTTTCAGAATAGGGTTAACACATTCGTCAATAATATAAGTAAGGAGAACATCATGATTAACATTACTTTCCCAGATGGCGCTGTTCGTGAATTCGAATCTGGCGTTACAACTTTTGAAATTGCCCAATCTATCAGCAATTCCCTAGCTAAAAAAGCCTTGGCTGGTAAATTCAACGGCAAACTCATCGACACTACTCGTGCTATCACTGAAGATGGAAGCATCGAAATCGTGACACCTGATCACGAAGATGCCCTTCCAATCTTGCGTCACTCAGCTGCCCACTTGTTTGCTCAAGCAGCTCGTCGCCTTTTCCCAGACATTCACTTGGGAGTTGGTCCAGCTATCGAAGATGGTTTCTACTACGATACTGATAACACAGCTGGTCAAATCTCCAACGAAGACCTTCCTCGTATCGAAGAAGAAATGCAAAAAATCGTCAAAGAAAACTTCCCATCGATCCGTGAAGAAGTGACTAAAGACGAAGCCCGTGAAATCTTCAAAAACGACCCTTATAAGTTGGAATTGATTGAAGAACATTCAGAAGACGAAGGCGGCTTGACTATCTACCGTCAAGGTGAATACGTAGACCTTTGCCGTGGTCCTCACGTTCCATCAACAGGCCGTATCCAAATCTTCCACCTTCTCCATGTAGCAGGTGCTTACTGGCGTGGAAATAGCGACAACGCTATGATGCAACGTATCTACGGTACAGCTTGGTTTGACAAGAAAGACTTGAAGAACTACCTTCAAATGCGTGAAGAAGCTAAGGAACGTGACCACCGTAAACTTGGTAAAGAGCTTGACCTCTTCATGATTTCACAAGAGGTTGGTCAAGGACTTCCATTCTGGTTGCCAAACGGTGCGACTATCCGTCGTGAATTGGAACGCTACATCGTCGATAAGGAAATCGCCGCTGGTTACCAACACGTCTACACTCCACCAATTGCCTCAGTAGAACTTTACAAGACTTCTGGTCACTGGGATCACTACCGTGAAGATATGTTCCCAACTATGGATATGGGAGATGGTGAAGAATTTGTCCTTCGTCCAATGAACTGTCCTCACCATATTGAGGTCTTTAAACACCACGTTCACTCATACCGTGAATTGCCAATCCGTATTGCTGAAATCGGTATGATGCACCGTTATGAAAAATCTGGTGCTCTTACAGGGCTTCAACGTGTACGTGAAATGTCCCTTAATGATGGTCATACTTTCGTAACACCTGAACAAATCAAAGATGAGTTCCAACGTACGCTTCAATTGATTATCGACGTTTACGAAGATTTCAACTTGACTGACTATCGTTTCCGTTTATCATATCGTGACCCTCAAGATACTCACAAGTACTTTGATAATGATGAGATGTGGGAAAATGCTCAACGTATGTTGAAATCAGCTATGGATGACATGGGACTTGACTATTTTGAAGCTGAAGGTGAAGCAGCCTTCTACGGACCAAAATTGGATATCCAGGTTAAGACTGCCCTTGGTAAAGAAGAAACTCTTTCTACAATCCAGCTTGACTTCTTGCTCCCAGAACGCTTCGACCTAAAATACATCGGAGCTGATGGTGAAGAACACCGTCCAGTTATGATTCACCGTGGGGTTATCTCAACTATGGAACGCTTCACAGCTATCTTGATTGAGAACTACAAGGGTGCCTTCCCAACATGGCTTGCACCACACCAAGTAACCCTCATCCCAGTTTCTAACGAAAAACACGTAGACTACGCTTGGGAAGTGGCCAAGAAACTCCGTGACCGTGGTGTCCGTGCCGATGTAGATGAGCGCAATGAAAAAATGCAGTTCAAGATTCGTTCTTCACAAACAAGCAAGATTCCTTACCAATTGATTGTTGGGGACAAAGAAATGGAAGACGGAACAGTCAACGTTCGTCGTTACGGACAAAAAGAAACACAAACTGTCTCAGTTGATGATTTTGTTCAAGCTATCCTAGCTGATATCGCCAACAAATCACGCGTTGAGAAATAAGAGATAAAACCTGGGATAAAATCCTAGCTACCTAAAAAGCAACAACTATTTCAGCTGTTGCTTTTTATATTTTTACTCAATGAAAATCAAAAAGCAAACTAGGAAGCTAGCCGCAAGCTGTACTTGAGTACGGTAAGGCGACGCTGACGTGGTTTGAATTTGATTTTCGAAGAGTATTATTTAATCCGAGCTAGTAGTGATTGACCAAACCACCACACAAGATTTGCTTTCATGAGTTAGATAAGGTCAATATCCTCAATCCTTGTCTGCTTCATTTTCTTTTACGAGATCTTTTTGTGAATCCTTTTCAGAGAGTTTTTGATCGATATACTTGTTAATGGTTTCATAAAATTCCTTGGTCGAATCACTGTCTAGTTTTGTCGAATTATGAACTTGATTGACTTTCAATTGAACAGATTGAATACCGTATGAGGCTTGTTTTTGGTGGAGCGTTTCTAATTCTTCTTCTGAAATCGGATCTCCAACAACCGTCAAGACCAATTCATTGTCCCTTGACTTGTAGACTTGATTAATGACCGTATGATTGGCAAACTCTTTTCCTACAAACTGCTTGATTCCTTCTTTTCGCGCTTGGTCTATCGTCAGAGTGACTGCTGAATAGCTGGCTGGAAGAATCAATAATACAATCAAGGATATCAATCCAATTCTCATTTTAATATTTAACTCTTTAAATGAACTTAAGGGAGATTTTCTCATCAAAATTCTTGTTCCAACAATGTTGATTAGCATGATAAAGACACAGTTGATCAAGAAAAGATAGAGAGCCCCAAATAAAAATCGTACATTTCCATTAGCTAAACCATAGCCTGCAGTGCAGATAGGTGGCATCAGAGCTGTTGCAATGGCTACTCCTGGCACGATATTGTTTGCTTCTTTTTTCCTTGACCCAATTACACCTGCTATCCCACCAGCAATAGCAATGAGAACATCCCAAATGGTTGGAGAGGTTCGTGCAATCAATTCGCTACTTTCATAAGATAAGGGAGAAATCCAGAAATACAGAGTCGAGACAAGCAAACTGACCAATACTTGAGTAAATAAAACCTCTAGAGATTGCTTGATTAAACGCGTATCAAAAATAGCTAAACCAAACCCCAGTCCAACAATCGGTGTCATAAGAGGGGAAATCAGCATGGCTCCAATAATGACAGCTGTTGAATTCATATTTAGGCCAATAGAGGCAATAAAAATCGCACACATCAAAATCACTGTATCTCTTAATCGAACATGAAGATCATCATATAATTTCTCACGGTATTCACGTGTTGAATAATTGGCAGTCATTTGTCCTCTCCTCTTTCCTTATTTAAATTGGT
>CAURCY010000095.1:0-4557 GCA_963523355.1 uncultured Streptococcus sp. | reverse complement strand
CCAAAGGATATTTTACTCAGATCGAGATTGTCCGTCTCTACCATAGCCTCTCCAAGCAAGGGAAGGAGAAGGTTGTTCTCTATGCTCGCAACCTGGTTCAAGAGGAACAAGCCCAGAAAGTGGTGACCATGCCAGAGCGACTTTACGAGTATCGTGTTTATGAACGCATGTCAGCAGGGATTGGAGCTTCGGTCTATGATGATCAGAATTTTGATACGGTTTACTTTAATGAGGAGTTGGCTCATGATTTTGCATCATGGGTGTCTGGGGACTCCATGGAACCTAAATACCAAAATGGTTCAGTAGCTCTGATTCGAGAGACAGGATTTGACTATGACGGGGCGGTTTATGCAGTGGTTTGCAACAACCAGACCTATATCAAACGGGTCTATCGAGAGGAGAATGGCTTGCGTCTGGTCTCTATCAATCCTAAATACAAGGATATTTTCATCTCCTATGAGGAAGATCCTCGGATTGTGGGGATTATCGTTGGGAATTTTGTGCCGATGGAGGGTTAGCCTATGGGCTACTTTGATTATTCCAGAGAGCCCAAAAGTGACATTGCCTTTGTCGATATGAAATCCTTTTATGCCAGTGTTGAGTGCGTGAAAAGGGGCTTGCATCCGCTGAAAACCTCGCTTTGTGTCATGAGTCGCGCGGATAACTCAACTGGTCTTATCCTAGCCTCCTCTCCCCTGTTTAAGAAGATTTTTGGCAAGTCAAATGTTGGTCGGGCCTATGATCTGCCTTTTGATATCAAAACGCGAAAATTTTCCTATTACAATGCTCGAAAGCAAGGGCTACCTACCGACTCAGACTATGTTCGCTACATCGAAGATTGGGCTCAAGTGACCTTGATTGTGCCACCCAGGATGGATGAGTACATCGCAGTCAATATGGAAATTCAGCGAATCTTTCAAAACTATGGCAGTCCAGATGATATTTATCCTTACTCTATCGATGAGGGCTTTATTGACCTGACTAGTTCGCTCAACTATTTCATCCCAGATAAGAGTCTCTCTCTCAAAAACAAGCTGGATATGCTTTCTGCTCGTATTCAGAGAGATATTTGGAGGCAGACAGGGATCTACTCTACAGTGGGCATGTCAAATGCCAATCCTTTACTGGCCAAGTTGGCTCTGGATAATGAGGCCAAGCACACTCCGACCATGAGGGCCAACTGGTCTTACCAGGATGTGGAAGAGAAGGTCTGGTCAATCCCTAAGATGACGGATTTTTGGGGAATTGGCAGACGGATGGAGAAACGCTTGCATGCTCTGGGGATTTTTTCCATCAAGGAATTGGCAACCAGCAATCCCGACCAGCTAAAGAAAGCTCTGGGGCAGGCTGGTCTTCGTTTGTGGTTTCATGCTAACGGAATTGATGAGAGCAATGTTCATAAGCCTTATAAAGCCAAATCCAAGGGCTTGGGGAATTCTCAAATCTTGCCGAGAGACTACGTGAAGCTACGGGATATTGAAATTATTCTCCGAGAAATGGCGGAGCAGGTGGCTATTAGATTGAGAAGGTCTGGCAAGAAAACAACCCTTGTCTCTATCTATGTCGGTTTCTCTAAACAGGAGGTCAGGTCGTCTATTCACACACAAATGAAGGTCGAACCGACCAATAATACAGCTGTCTTAACGGATTATGTTTTGAAGCTATTTCATAATAAATACACTTCTGGAGCGGTCAGAAGTGTCGGAGTCAACTATTCAGGATTTGTAGACGAGTCCTTTGGCTTGATATCCCTCTTTGATGATGTTGACAAGTTAGAAAAAGAAGAAAGGCTCCAGACTACCATTGACTCCATTCGGGAACAATTTGGTTTTACTTCCCTTTTAAAGGCCAATGCACTGGAAGAAGCCTCTAGGAGTCTTGCCAGAAGCAAGCTGATTGGGGGACATTCTGCTGGAGGATTAGATGGATTACAATGATTGATCGTTCTTATTTACCTTTTCAATCCGCGCGAGATTATCAAGATCCAGGTATGCAGAAGTGGATGGGATTTTACCTTTCAGAACACACCAGTTCGCTCAGTGAAGAAAAAAGCCGTGTTGATTTTTCGACGGATTTGACTCCAGATGAGAAGTTGCACTTGCTTTCTCAGCTTTATGTTGGCCAACTTAAGGGGAGTTTTGTGGTCAAGGAAAAGAAGCAGAAGGCGACTATCATCGGTGTGGTGAGAGAGTTATCACATCAGACTCTATCTATTAGGACAAACGAGGGATATAGGTTGATAGAGGTTGCAGATATCCTAGAAATTCGACTGTGGGAGGAGGGAGTTTATGACTAGAAAAGAGCTGTATGAAAACAAACTGCAGATGGATTATTTTTCAGATGACTATATTCGTTTTGAAGAGGATTTTCAAAAATATTCTGCCATGAACGTACCCTTGACTTTTTTGATTGATGACATCCTACGAACCATGGCGATGAATCAGAAAAACTACTTTGTCTTAAACAAGGAAAATGCCAAGGATGGGCGGGAGCATAGCTTTTATTTTAGGGTGGTAACGGAAAAAGCGTGTCCTAGAAATAGGACCTATGTATATGCTGGGGTTAAAAATAGTAGTCAGTAGAGGGGAGTCTGCTGTAAATGTATCATTTTTACAACACTTCATGGCTCATATCATGGGGTGTTTTTCTATTCAAGTCAAAGCCCATCAAAAAATCCCACTATTCTTAGGCTAAAGGAGAACTAATAATAGTGAGATTGTGAAATTATAGTAGTTTTTGTATCGCCTCTTCAATTTGTTTTGGGTCTGTTTTTGAAGAGAAGCGTTCAAAGACCTGCCCATCACGACCAATGAGAAACTTAGCGAAATTCCATTCGACTCGTTTTCCCAGTGGGCCAGATTTTTGTTCTTTCAACCAAACATAGAGAGGGTCTGCTTCCTTACCGTTGACCTTGATCTTGGCAAAACGTGGGAAGGTGGTTTGATAATGTAGGCTACAGAAGGCGTTGATTTCCTCTGCGCCGCCTGGTGCTTGTCCCATAAACTGATTGCAAGGAAAGTCTAAAATCTCAAAACCTTGTTCTTGATAGCGATCATAGAGTTCTTGAAGTCCTTGGTACTGGGGCGTTAAACCACATCCAGTAGCAGTGTTGACAACCAAGAGAACCTTACCACGATAGGTCTCTAGTGGAGTTTCTTGATGGTCTTGGTTCAAGACTGAAAAATCGTATAGTGAAGTCATTGCTTGCTTTTCTCCTTCTGTTTGGTATTTTTAGGAGTTTTCTCCTCCTGTAGTGATAGAAATCCGTAGGTCAGGGTTCCAAAAATGCTACCGATAATGAGGCCATACATCAGTAAAGGAACACTTTTATCGAATTGCATGAGGAGCTTCACAAAATCTGAAAGGGACATCTGCTGAACGAAGACTTTATGAAAGATGAGTAAGGTAAAGAAGCCAATCTGAATACCGATAAACACAATCCAGCTTCGGAATTTGATTTGGGCTTTGCTGTAGGTTTTGAGAATGATTTCTGATTTGTCATCCTTTTCAAGATGAAGCTCTTGGACGGCTTTTTGAGCTTTTATACTCATGAACAAAATGAGTCCAAAATAGATGTAGGGCATAACATTTCGAACAATTTCTATAAAGCTTCCGAACAAAATATAGAATAGGAAGAGAATGAAGGAAGAGTAAAAGATTTGGATCATGGAACGGGCGCAAGCCTTGTAGATAACCTCTTGACGGCATTCATCAAAAGGCCCTTGGATATGAAAGAAATTTCGAAGTAAGCGAGTTGTTAAGTCTTCTTTTTTCATGGGTGATTTCTCCTAAATGAACGATGTTATTTTGTTTCTTTTACGAATTGATAGAGATAATAAAGATAAGTAATAGAAGAAAGGATGGCGATAGTGAGCAGTAAATAATATTTCCAATTGCTTGAAAAGAGCGTCAGTTGTGGTAAGGATAGAATCATAAAGATTAGTGCTAAGTTGAGTATACGAGTGTTTTGGGAGTCAATCTTTAGATAAGTCAATCCTTTGTTGAGTGCTGGAACAAAGACTGGAAGGAGGACTATATCGTAGATTGGCAAGTTCCCTGAAACGATGATGAAGATGAGCAGTGAAGCAAACAAAAGATGATAGGTAAGTAAAGTTACTAGTGATTTCATAGGGCACCTCCTAATCCTCATCTTGATCTTTCTTAGTTTTTGCAATGCGACGGGAGATGAGAAACTGTATGCTCGCTCCGAAGAAAATAGAACCGAGAATGCTTGATACACCATTTCTTATAGTGAGAAGAGAATGAAAATAGTCCTGACCTTCACCTATGAGTATACTTAGAAGAGGAGTTATAAAAAACATCCATAGACCAAAGAACAAACCTGCTTTCAGACCTGGGTAGTGTAGTTGCTTACTTTCTTTCTCACTCAGCATATCTGGTTCAATAGTTGTAATCCCTGTTTTTTGCATTTGGTATGTGAGATATCCAGCAACGATGAGGGCAATCACTAAAATCAGAGGAGGATAGACTAGAGCTACTAGTTGAGGATATTTATAGGCCAGAAGGAGTGGAATAAGATTTCCGAAAATCATCAGA
>CAURCY010000094.1:0-4606 GCA_963523355.1 uncultured Streptococcus sp. | reverse complement strand
AACTGAGCATAATCACCCGTTCCACCAAGTTGGAACAATTTTCCAAACTCAATACCCAGATAAACTAGAATCCATCCCCCAATAACACTGTAGAAAGATAAGAGGATAAAGAGGGCAAAGGCACCAATCCAACCGATAAAGTTGTACTTGCCACTCTTGCCCAGTTTTCCAAAGGTTTTAATCCCAGAGACACCAGCGCTTCGGCCGAGGGCAAATTCAGCTAGCAAAAGGGGGAAACCGATTAGAATAGTGGAAATGAGAAAGACCAATAAAAATCCTCCTCCACCGTTAGCAGCAGTCATGTAGGGGAATTTCCAAACGGCACCAAGTCCGATGGCTGAACCAGCAGATGCTAGGATAAAGCCCAGTTTAGAACCCCATTGCGATTTTTCAGACATAGTTAAACTCCTAAAATTAGTGTTGCAAAAGAAAAAGCTACTGCCCTTGGCAAATAGCCTCATCAGTACTCAATATGAGCTTTTCTTTTGATTGATAGACTTGACTATCCTACCATGTTTTCTAAGGTCTGTCAAGAAAACCATTTTCAAGTTTTCACACCTTTCTTAAAAATTTTTAAAAATTTCGCAAAAACGCTTGACTCTGACCTAAGGGTAGGGGTTATACTATCATTGTAAGGAGGAAATCATGTACCATATAAAAGAAGCTGCGCAGCTTTCGGGTGTCTCTGTCAAGACCCTGCACCACTACGATAAGATAGGGCTTTTGGTTCCTTTAAAGTCGGAAAACGGCTATCGAACATACAGTCAGGAGGATTTGGAGCGACTTCAGGTCATTCTTTATTACAAATATCTAGGTTTTTCTTTAGAAAAAATAGCAGAGCTATTAAAGGAAGAAAGGACAGATTTATTGCCCCATCTGACCAGACAGTTGGACTATTTGACTCGAGAAAGGGAACATCTGGATACCTTGATTTCAACCTTGCAAAAAACCATTCAAGAACAAAAAGGAGAAAGAGAAATGAGCATTCAAGAGAAATTTGCTGGATTTAACTACCAAGACCATCAAAAATACCACCAAGAGGCGGTAGAGAAATATGGACAAGAAGTCATGGACCAAGCGCTGGAGCGCCAAAAAGGTCACGAAGACGAGGCTACAGCTGCCTTCAACCAAGTTTTTCAAGCTTTGGCACAAAATCTTCAAGCTGGTCTACCTGTAACAGCAACCGAAAATCAAGAAGAAGCCGCTAAACTCTTGCAAGCCATCCGTACTTATGGATTTGACTGCTCTATTGAGGTATTTGGTTATATCGGTAAAGGCTACGTCTACAACCCAGAATTTAAGGAAAACATTGACAAATTTGGACCTGGAACAGCCCAGTACACATCAGATGTGATTGCCCACTATGTCCAAACTCAGACAAAATAAAATCGGAGGAGTATTCTTCCGATTTTTACTAAATTCAAGCACTACTTGCTTAATAATTTTTCTACTACATTTAGTTTTCGCATGGTCAAATCTACATTAAAAAGCTTTTCAAGATAGTTGGTATGGAGTTTCTTTTGTTTTGCAGTTCTAGGGAGATAGAGGTAAAGACAATGGTTACCGATACAAATTTCTTCTTCACCGTAATCAATTTTCAATTTTTCTAAAGGGAGACTTTGAATAGATTCTTGATAAAAAATCACATGTATACGGTCATAAAGATAGTGTTCTCCAAACGGGTTTTCTTGGACAATTTTTTTAAAATCATCCTTATTCTTAATGATTATTTTGAGGTCGGCTCCAATCTTTTTCTTTATTAGAGTATGAACCTGTTCTCGTATTTTTTCTAAGGCTAAGTTACTTTCAAGAATGATATTTCCACTTTGAATATAAGTTCGAACTTGTTGAAAACCAGCTTCTGTCAAGATATCTACTAGATAAGACATTTTAGGGATAGCATTTTTTCCATTAGGAGTAACTCCCCTTAACAAGATAATATGTTCCAAAGGACTTCCTTTCTTTTGGGGCTGATTTAGCCATTAAATAATTCAGATTTAGATTGGGTTTGATCCCGCCACCCAGCCGGTACAGAGGGCAGAAGTGATGTTAAAGCCCCCCGTATGAGCATTGATATCCAGTACCTCGCCCGCAAAGTGGAGGCCAGGGACCAGCTTACTTTCTAGAGTTTTAGGATTGATTTCCTTGAGACTGACGCCACCCTTGGTAACAAATGACTTGGCAAGAGACATTTTACCAGTTACAGGGATTTTGAGATTTTTGATAGACTGGAGCAGTTGTTCGCGTTCCTTTTCAGTCAGTTGTTTGACTTTGTCAGGATAGCCTTGCACAAAAAATTCTGCCAAGCGTTCTGGAAACAAGTTTTTTGAAGCATTTTTCAAGGATTTTTCCCGATTCTCTTCTAGAAATGCAGCCAAGTCCTTCTCAGAAAGTTGAGGCAAAACATCTAGTGAGAGAACCTCCCCACCCTTGACAAAACTAGACATACGCAGGGCAGCAGGGCCTGACAAACCAAAGTGGGTAAAGAGCAAATCATGAGTGATGACATGCTTACCATAGCTTAGGGTCACATCGTCCAGTGAAATACCCTGCAAGACCTTGTGTGGAAAATCTGTCAACAAAGGACTTTCAGCAGCCTCAAGCTCGGTAATGGTGTGTTTAAAATGACGGGCAATCTCGTGACCAAAACCAGTCGAACCAGTAGAAGGATAGGATTTCCCACCAGTTGTGACAATGAGTTTCTCACAAGTGAATGTTTGGTCTGTGGATTTAAGGATAAACTGATTTTCTACCTTTTTAACCGAAACAATTTCTGTTTGAGTGAGAACTTGTCCGCCTAGCTCAGCGATTTTCTTTTCCAAGGCTTCAATAATGGTCCGAGACTTGTCACTAGCCGGAAAGACGCGGCCGTGGTCTTCGACCTTAAGTTTAACACCATTTTCAGTAAAAAAGTTGATGATATCATGGTTATCAAATTGGGAGAAGACACTGTAGAGAAAGCGCCCATTTCCAGGGATGCCAGCTAGTAGGTCATCTAGAGTTCCGTTGTTGGTTACATTGCAACGTCCCCCACCAGTCCCAGCTAATTTTTTTCCAAGTTTCCGATTTTTTTCGATGAGGAGGGTTTTCTGTCCATAAAAGCTACTGGAAATCGTAGCCATCATACCAGCAGGACCTCCACCAATGACAATAGTATCAAAATGTTTCATAGCTCTATTGTACCACAAAAAACAAGAGATGATGGTCACCTCTTGTCAAGAATGCAATTAATCAATTTCATATCCCATCAGCAAACCGCCATCTTCCGCATAAAAACTGCAGAGACCAGATGTTGGGAGAATTTTAATATCCGCCTGTGGGAAGGTTTCATGGATTCGCTCTGAAAGCTGTTGGCAACATTTCTCGTTATTGCGTTGAGCCATGACAATACGGCCACCAGCATATCCAGCCTTGACTAATTCTTCATAGGCAGCTTGAACTGATTTCTTTGGTCCTCGTGCTTTTTGTAGCAATTCGAGAGTTCCAGTTTCACTAGCTTCTCCGACCATACGGATATTTAGAAGGCCAACGACCGTACCGATAAGCTTGCTCAAACGGCCGTTCTTCACCAAGTTATCGACTTTGGCTAGGACAAAAAGTAACTTGGTTTTTTCTTGATAGGCAGTGATAGCTTCAACCACTTCTTCAAAAGATAAGCCCTGGTCAATCAAGTCATTCAATTTTTCTACGAGCAAGTCAACTTCCCCACCAGCAGACAAACTATCAATCACATGAATCTTAGTGTCAGGATGTTCTTCCAGATAAATATTTTTTGCTAGTTGAGCACTATTGTGGCTGCCAGAAAGAGTACCAGTGATGGTTACTAGGAAAATGTTTTTGGCTCCTTCAAATGCTCGCAAATAATCATCTGGGCTTGGACAAGCTGATTTTGAAGCTTCTGCAGTTGCATACATGGTTTCCATCATTTGGTCAATGTCAAGATTGGCATCATCAACAAAGACCTGATCAGCTACTTGAATGGTTAAGGGGACACTTACAAAGGTCGTGTCAATAGCTGGTGTTGCCAGCTGACGATAATCACAACCAGAGTCAGCAATAATCTTCCAAGTCATAGAAATTCTCCATCTTTGTCAGTTATACATTGACAAAGGTTCTGTCTTTTTTTACAATTATATCATGAAAGCCCTTGAAACAAAAGCCTCATCCGTCTGTTGTGACAAGTAGAAAGAAAATGTTATGTCTGAACGTAGAATCTCTGAAAAATCTCTTGAAAATCTCAGAAAATCAAACCAAGAATCCAATTTATTAACTAGAGAAGCCATCGAAACAGCCCTCTTGCAGCTCTTGGAAAAAAAGGACTTGACCAAGATTAGTATTTCTGAATTGGTCAAACGTGCAGGCGTTTCGCGTGCGGCCTTTTATCGCAATTATGATTCCAAAGAGGAGATTTTAGAAAGTGTCTTTAAACGAACTGTTCACAATATTATGGAACAGTTGCATCATTATGATTTAAAGACAGACCTTTATATGGTCTGGGTTCACCTTTTCCGAGAGGCCAGAAAGGAAGCCAGAGTGATTCAACTGGCCTTGGATTACCATCTGGAAAAAATCTTTGTCCAAGCCATGCAGGAATTTCTAGAAAAAT
>CAURCY010000093.1:0-4717 GCA_963523355.1 uncultured Streptococcus sp. | reverse complement strand
TCAATCCCGATGCTGAATCCAATGAAGCAGCTGTACAATTTAACTATGGAAATCAGACGATCGTAACCTACGTCCGAGTCCTGTCAGTTGTGGAAACAATGGAAACCACCTTGAAACTGAAAGACTTAGAAGTGGAAGGGCTTTATGAGCTGGAAGGGACAAACATTGTTTACTCGGGTGCAGAGCTCATGTATGCAGGTTTAACTGTTACCTTATCACCAGGAGATTTTTTGAGTAGACAGTATAAATTCAAAAGACTATAATAAAAGCGTATAAATTTATCAAGGAGGCATTCCAATGAAATGGTATAAGAAAGCAGGTTTTCTTTTAGTAGCTGGGGCAAGTTTACTAGGCCTCGTGGCTTGTGGTCAGAACAATCAATCAACTGATGGCAAGGTAACGATTGAGTTTTTTAACCAGAAGACCGAGATGGCAGATACCTTGCAAAAGATAGTGGATGATTTTGAGAAGGAACACCCTAATATTGATGTGAAGCTGACTACAGTACCTTCAGCTGGAATTGTTCTAAAGACTCGGATTTTATCAGGAGATGTTCCAGATATTATTAATATCTATCCTCAAAATATGGATTTTCAGGAGTGGGCGAAGGCAGGTTATTTTGCGGATATGACAGGAAAACCCTATCTTGAGAACATCAAGAATGACTATGCTGAAAAGTATGCAATCAATAACAAGATTTATAGTGTGCCTTTAACGGCCAACCTTTATGGAATCTATTACAATAAAACGAAGTTTAAAGAATTAGGACTTGAGGAACCGAAGACTTTTAAAGAGTTTCAAGAGATTGTTAAAAAGATAAAAGATAGTGGGAATTCTCCATTTGCGGTTGCGGGCAATGAAGGCTGGACATTAAATGGTTACCACCAACTTTCTCTCATTACTCTTACGGGTAGTGGAGACGCGGCTAATAACTACCTTCGCTTTTCAAAACCAAATGCTATTTCTGCAGATGATGCTATTTTAAAAGCAGATGCAGAACGACTCGATTTATTAGCAGATAATGCTCAAGATGGTTGGCGTGGTGCCTCTTATAATGATGCGGTGGTAGCATTTTCGAGTGAAAAAGCTTTGATGATGCCACAAGGATCATGGGCATTAGCGGCAATTAATCAACAGGATCCAAAATTTGAGGTGGGGATGTTTGCTTTTCCTGGAGAAGAAGTAGGAAAAGAAGTCACTGTTGGTGCAGGGGATATGGCATTATCAACTTCAGCTACTACCAAACACCCTAAGGAAACCGAAGAATTTA
Source organism: uncultured Streptococcus sp. (assembly GCA_963523355.1). GTDB lineage: Bacteria > Bacillota > Bacilli > Lactobacillales > Streptococcaceae > Streptococcus. Next base: position 3,447 of record CAURCY010000093.1, on the reverse strand, counting down.
TCAGCTATATGACTAGTCCAAAAGCTATGCAGTCATACTATGATGTAGATGGATCACCTGTTGCGGTAAAAGGCATACAGGAAAAAGAAGATTCAGCGCTTGCAGCTATTTCTAAACTGGCTTTTACGGACAAACATTATGTTTGGTTGGGCCAACGCTGGAACTCTGAAGAAGACTTTTTTAATCTAAGTGCAGGTTACCTGATGGATAAAAATCTGAAAAATATGGCAAACAATCTCAATGCTTTCTTTAATCCAATGAAGGCAGATTTGGACTAGAATAGGAGTTAAGATGATATGGCTATTCGAAAATTTTTAAATAAATACTGGGGTTGGACATTTTTGCTCATCCCGCTTGCTTTACAAGCTATCTTCTTTTACTTTCCAATGGTACAAGGTGCTTTCTATAGTTTGACTAACTGGACTGGATTGACCTATAATTATAAATTTGTTGGTTTAAATAACTACAAATTGCTGATGATTGATGGGAAATTCTTCACAGCCATAGCCTTTACTTTGATTTTAACTCTGGCATTGATTATTGGAGAGATTACGATTGGGATGGTTGTGGCACGAGCCTTAAATTCTAAGATGAAGGGGCAGACCTTCTTTAGAGCTTGGTTCTTTTTCCCGGCTGTTTTGTCTGGTTTGACAGTTTCCTTGATTTTTAAACAATTCTTCAACTATGGTCTTCCAACGATTGGAAAAATTTTAGGAATTAGCTTTTTACAAGAGAGTCTATTGGGGACACCAGTTGGAGCGGTAGTGGCAACTATTTTTGTTCTTCTATGGCAAGGAGTAGCTATGCCAATCATTCTCTTTCTTGCTGGTCTTCAGAGTATTCCAAATGATATTTTAGAGGCAGCATCAATTGATGGTGCAACAAGTAAACAAACCTTTTGGAAGATTGAATTGCCCTATTTATTGCCAACGATCTCAATGGTTTTTATCTTGGCTCTTAAGTCTGGTTTGACAGCTTTTGACCAAATTTTTGCCTTGACGAGTGGTGGTCCAAATAATGCTACAACGTCTCTTGGACTTTTAGTCTACAACTATGCTTTCAAGAGTAATCAATATGGATATGCGAATGCAATTGCCTTGATTTTATTCTTAATTATTGGAATTGTTTCTCTGATCCAAATCAAGCTATCAAAGAAATTTGAAATCTAATAGAGGAGTCCTACACATGAAAAAAGAAGAAAAATTGAATCAGTTTTGGAAATACGTCCTCTTGATAGTCGGTGGTATTCTTATACTTGTTCCTTTGTTGGTAACAGTATTTAGTTCTTTCAAGACAACTAAGGATATCATGAATCATTTCTTTAGTTTGCCCAATCCTTTTACGTTGAGTAATTATGAACGATTGATTTCGGATGGAATTGGAGGCTATTTCTGGAATTCAGCAGTTATTACGGTGTTATCATTGATTGTAGTGGCTTTCTTTATACCAGCTGCAGCTTATTCCATTGCTCGAAATATGTCCAAGAAAAAAGCCTTTGCAATTATGTATTCGCTCTTGATTTTAGGGATATTTGTTCCATTTCAGGTGATTATGATTCCCATCACAGTTATGATGAGTAAACTCGGTCTAGCAAATATGTGGGGGCTAGTAATACTCTACCTAACTTATGCTATTCCACAGACTCTCTTCTTGTATGTTGGTTATATAAAAATCAGTGTACCAGATAGTTTGGACGAAGCTGCGGAAATTGATGGGGCTGATCGTTTTACAATTTATCGTCGAATCATTTTTCCAATGTTGAAGCCCATGCATGCGACAACTTTGATTATCAATGCTCTCTGGTTCTGGAATGACTTTATGTTGCCACTCTTGATTCTGAATAAGGATTCCAAGATGTGGACTTTACCTCTCTTCCAATACAACTACCAAGGTCAGTACTTCAATGACTATGGTCCAAGTTTTGCATCTTATATTGTGGGAATTGTAACGATAACCATTGTCTACCTCATCTTCCAAAAACATATCATTTCAGGAATGAGTAACGGGGCAGTGAAGTAAGAAAGTGCTTAGGGAATTTATAATTCCATACATAGAGGAACAGTTCAGCTTGTTTACAATTCTATGTAGAAAAAAGAAAGTAGTACTTAGTTGCTTGCAGTCTATAGTAGTACGAGTTCAATATGAACAAAAACCTAAAAATATCTTTCATTTACGAAGCCAGGTCATATAAGACTTGGCTTTCATCAGAAAAAGGAGACCATCTATGACCATTCAAAATAAAACCATGTTGATTACTTACTCAGATAGTCTTGGAAATAACCTTAAAGACTTGTATGAGAATTTGGAAGAACATTTTGGCGATGCTATTGGGGGAGTTCACCTTCTACCATTTTTCCCGTCAACAGGTGATCGTGGATTTGCACCGGTTGACTATGATGAAGTGGATCCAGCGTTTGGTGATTGGGAGGATGTTAAGCGTTTAGGTGAGAAATATTATCTTATGTTTGACTTTATGATTAACCATATTTCTCGTCAATCTAAGTATTATAAGGACTATCAAGAAAAACATGAAGCTAGTGAATTTAAAGATCTCTTTTTAAACTGGGACAAGTTTTGGCCAGAAAATCGTCCGACACAAGCTGATGTGGATTTAATTTACAAGCGTAAGGATCGTGCACCAAAGCAAGAGATTGTGTTTGCAGATGGTTCAGTGGAACATTTGTGGAATACCTTTGGTGAGGAGCAGATTGATCTTGATGTGACCAAAGAAGTAACGATGAGATTCATCCGTAAGACGATTCAACATCTAGCAAGTAACGGGTGTGATTTGATTCGTCTAGATGCCTTTGCTTATGCAGTGAAGAAATTGGATACCAATGATTTCTTTGTGGAACCAGATATTTGGGATTTATTGGACAAAGTTCGAGATATCGCTGCTGAGTATGGGACAGAGCTCTTACCTGAGATTCATGAACACTATTCGATTCAGTTTAAAATAGCGGACCATGATTACTATGTTTACGATTTTGCCCTTTCAATGGTGACTCTTTATACTCTTTACAGTTCCAGAACAGAGCGCTTGGCCAAGTGGTTGAAGATGAGCCCGATGAAGCAATTTACGACACTAGATACCCATGATGGAATTGGAGTGGTGGATGTCAAAGATATCCTGACCGATGAGGAAATTGACTATGCTTCAAATGAGCTCTATAAGGTTGGAGCGAATGTCAAACGGAAGTACTCTAGTGCCGAGTATAACAATTTAGATATCTACCAAATCAATTCAACCTACTATTCTGCGCTTGGAGATGATGATGTCAAGTATTTCCTAGCTCGTCTGATTCAAGCTTTTGCTCCAGGCATTCCTCAGGTTTACTATGTGGGTCTATTAGCAGGAAAAAATGACTTGAAATTGTTAGAAGAAACCAAAGAAGGTCGAAATATTAATCGTCATTACTATAGCAATGAGGAAATAGCAGAAGAAGT
>CAURCY010000092.1:0-4827 GCA_963523355.1 uncultured Streptococcus sp. | reverse complement strand
TCGATCTTTTGGTTGATGTTAAAGAAAAACGTCGCGCTCGTTTGACTGAGTATGCTGCTGAAAAAGCAACTGCAACATATCACGAAGGTTCTGTATGGACTTACGCTGGAAACTATGACATTGCGCTTCCATGTGCGACTCAAAACGAAATCAACGGTGAAGCAGCTAAACGCTTAGTTGCTCAAGGCATTATCTGTGTATCTGAAGGTGCCAACATGCCAAGCGACCTTGATGCCATCAAAGTTTACAAAGAAAATGGTATCTTCTACGGACCTGCCAAAGCTGCCAACGCTGGTGGTGTAGCCGTTTCAGCCCTTGAAATGAGCCAAAACAGTCTTCGCCTCTCATGGACTCGTGAAGAAGTTGATGGACGTCTCAAAGACATCATGACAAACATCTTCAATACAGCTAAAACAACTTCAGAAACATATGGTCTTGATAAAGACTACCTTGCAGGAGCTAACATTGCTGCCTTTGAAAATGTAGCAAACGCTATGATTGCCCAAGGTATTGTTTAAGAATTACCAAACTCCTCAATCGCTTTGATTGAGGAGTTTTTGTATCTTTAACCAACGCATATTAAAAAATTTGATAATTGTTTAATTTTTAATCAAATTTAATAATAAAACTTTTCACTTAAATGTATTTGAAATAACACTCACTAATCTATCAATTCCATTCTCCACTCCCCAACTCACAGTAGCACTGAGAGCCATTGCTAGTATCGGATGCTTTTCAAAGAAAGTTTGATGATTATCAACTTTTCCGATTTCCTGTACTTCATTTAAAATTGTCACCAATTCTGTCTTCTCTTCTTCATCTAATGTCCTAGAGTACTCTTTGATATTCTCAAATATTTTCTCAATTTCCATATCAGTATAGGTAATGTTTAATGTATTATTTTGCCCACCAATCTGTGAGTTTATCAAATCTCCATTAACCGAAACATGAGTACTATTATCCTGATGATATTCGTTAAAATTGAGAGCTGACATAGAGGAATCCACTTGTGTTGGAAGTATAACAGGATTTATCTTCTTATTAGCCCTCTTTACCATTTTGTTCATTTCTCTGACCATATTTCTCTCAATATCTCTGAATTGACTTTGCAAACTTTTTACCATTTATACCTACTTTCTACACTTCAAAATCTCTAACCGTTTGTTTTTCTTCTTCAGTCAAGCCAAACAAATCCATGACCAAGTCGTCAATCTTCAGATTAAGCTGAGTTATCTTTTTAGTTTCAAGAGAATCTTTTTTCATCTCTTCTATCAGTTGCTCAACAAGTTGTGCTACTTCTTCTTGCTGGGAGTCAGTAGCATCTGGAATTGGAAAATCTCCCAATTCATTAACTTTGAACTGTGGGAATAAGCGACGTTGGAATTTATCAAACTTCATAAAAAACCAAAGCGAGATTAAACGAGAGTTCAAAACACCTAAAAGATAGAAAGGATTAACCTGGATATCTGTGATGACCATTGAGTTCAAATCATTGATAAAATCACTATTAGTATAAACAGCTTCAACTGCATAAGTTGATTTACTTGGAATCTGACGCACTAGTATACGGGGCGTTTCAAAATACTTTTTATCTCTAGGTGCTGCTAAGTTTGCACCATATTTTATGTATTCACCATTCCAAGTCAATTTATAACGTGATACATTTTCGCCATCAAGATAGGGACGGTAAGAATCATCTAGCTTTTCTCTTGCATGATAAATGCGCTTATTCTTATCGTGAGCAGTCATCTTGGGGTTACCTTTTCCAGTTTCGTAAGCTTTAATTCCTGATTTTACAGTTGCAATTTCAGGACGTTCCAATATCGGAAAATTGTTTACTTTCCAGAAGATGTCAATGGCCTGACGATACTTGACCATAGAGATTGAAAATGTCGGAATTTCCCCAAAGAAATCTGGTTCAACTCGTCCAATAGTGTTATACTCCCCATGATGCAATTCTACCACTTCAATCCAGTTTGGTAGATTCTTTTTGAAGAAAATGATACAGTTATCCACACTCGCATCCGCAAAAATCTTATCCAGAGAATTGATCAGCACAACATCACTAGTCTGCTCCGTAATAAACTGACGAAGCCTTGAATTGGTCTGAATGGTCAAAAAGTTATTTGGAATAATATAGGAGAATGTCCCACCTTTACGCAAGAGTTGATAAGCCAATTCCATAAAAATAGTATAGGTATTGGCTTGGTACTCACTTACTTGATAAGTCCTTGAGTAGTAGGCTTTCATTTCATCAGTAAAAGATTGGTTACGTGCAAAGATATAAGGCGGATTCCCAATTACAAGATCAAAGCCGATAAATTCTCCATCTTCTCCCAAAATTTCAGGGAATTCCATTCGCCATTCCATACCTTTAGCGAATAATGGATTTTTCAGTCTGTATTCCAATTCTTTTTCAGCTTTTGCAAGTTGCTTATTTAATTCCGTTACTTCTTTAGAGTTTTTATTTTCTTCCTCAAATAAGCTAATGGCACCAGCCTTGTTTCGTTCGGATAAGAGACGGGATAATTTCTTTAATTCAGGGCTTGAGGCTGTATCATCAAAGGAACGCTTAAGATTCTCTATTTTCTTCCAAATTTCAGCTTTAATCCGTTTATTATTTGTATCCTTATAGTCTTTGACTAGAGATAGATAGTCCTTGAAATCTGTTTTTCTCATATCAAATTCATAGTCAAAATCAAACTTATGTAGAAGACTATCCCCCACTTTAATATTGATATCAATATTTGGTAAGGTCGTTAAAACAGGTTGATCGGTATCAGTATCCTGATAATAATAAGAGGACTTCAAGAGTTCAATCCAGAGACGCAAACGGCAAATATTAACCGAACTTGGGTTAATATCCACTGCAAAGAGCGAATTTTCCAGAATATGCCTTTTCTGGCTGAAAATTGCTTTTTGAACTTGTTCAGATTGCTGATTACCTGTCTGATAAACAAAGTTATTTCCTGACATATCTTGGATAACTAACTCATCATTGATGACGTAGCATTGAATTAAATTCCCAATGTGATTACCGTCAGTGTCAAAAAGAACATTTAAATCGCTTTTTAGAGCAATAATTTCATTCAAGATTGAGACAAGAAAGTGTCCTGACCCCACAGCAGGGTCACATACCTTCAAGCTATCAATCGCATCTGATACCTTTTTAGCAATTTGAACATTACGTATATTAAACTTAATATCTTCAATTGTTTCACATTGCCAGTCCAGTGCGCTATTGATCTTATCGACTGCTGCTGTTCTTATAGCTTTACGAGACATATACATGGTGATGTTTCCAGGTGTGTAGAAAGAACCGTCACGATAGCCATTGATTTTTTCAAAAATCAGTCCAAGAACTGAAGCATTAATAAGGTCATTTTTTGATTTCTCATGATGAGTAATAGTAGTTGAGAAATCATAAGCATCCAAAAACTCAAAAAGGTATTCAATAAAATTGATGTTTCCCTTTTTACGTTTTTTATTTGCACCTTTAAGGGCTGTTTTTGAAAAGATTTCAATACATCCCTCTGGTAGTCTATCAATACCAATTCCATCACGCGAAACTTCCAATTCAGTCTCTTCAAAAAGTGATGAATTCAGATAAGGAATATAACCAAATTTCTTTTGAACTCTTTCGTTTCGTTCGGGGACTTTTCTAGCTAAAACTGCAAAAAAGAGATTGTAAACCTCCTCAAAGCTAGATAGTTTTTCATAAGTCAAGAAGCGAAATGACTCATCCTTATTAAACAGAACAAGCTGAGACTCTAATAGCTTCAAAAAAAGAATTCTGTTTATCCATACAACTGTCAACTGAATAGCAATTTCTTCTTGTTTATCTTTTGGAACATCATTTGTATCCAACTTTTCGATAATATTCTCTACAAAAGAATAAGGTTGTCGATTAGCTGGTTTTAATCGAGAAATAATTTTTGAAGTCCCTGATTTAGTTTCTTCAAGCCCCATTAAATAAAGTAATTCATCATAGAAATTTTTGTTAAGTTTGTTAGAATCTGTAAAAATTTCTTTATTGAGAAGATTTTCAGCTGTAAAAAATCGATATAGTTGAGTTAGATTATTTTTCTTAATTTCAATAGACTTACTGGACTTAACTAGAGCTTGACTAAGATCAAAGTGTGCAATTACAATTCCTTTTTCAATCGCTTTGTCAATTTCAGGTGCAATTACTTGTGAGTAGAGAAAATCAGTTCTATTGCTGGACAGTTGATTATTCCTAAATTTAGTTACCAGATCAACTAATTTTTTATTCTTAAAGAAGTGTTTTTCAAACTCTTTAGCTTCTACTATAAACCAAGATAGACCGTTTGTGATAATACACTTCTTAACTTCAAGATTTTTTTCAAAAAGTCGTTCATATAAATAATAAGCAATTATTTCTTGAAAAGCTTTAGAATTGATTCTATCCGTTGTCATCATCTCTGCTTTATTAGACAAACTTTTACATTCAAAAAGAACACCTAGAGAAGAATTGGCATCTTTACCATTATAAATTGCTAAATCAATTCTACTGGAAGTATTAATGAAATTATGAGACATAATTCCTTCCAAAAATACTTTAAGAAGATTTTTTTGGTACTCCTCAGATTCGTCTGCCTTATCATATAAATGCGTTAAATAGCTGATTAGTTTCTTTGCAAATACATCTTTCTCTTCATCAAGTGGCATAATTGCTTGAACAGAACGATTCATACTCTCTTTTAATGTAATTCCCTTTATTGCCATGAAATAGACTCCTAAACAGATTTCTCTAAGAGCTGATAGTATTAGTCTATTGTGTAAGCAATAGACTAAGGGTACCCTTAG
>CAURCY010000091.1:0-4907 GCA_963523355.1 uncultured Streptococcus sp. | reverse complement strand
GGTAAGAGGGTTCTAGTACAACTTAACCGTGAATTTACTTATAATGGAGAGCCTGCAAGCGACTTTATTCGTGATGGACGTCTTGAACGTGATGGATATGGCGTAGCGTGGAAGTACGAGCCTAAAGAACAAAATGAGCCTACGAATGTTGCACCAGCAGCTGCAGTTTCTACGACAGCTACCGTCGCACCTACAGCAGCAGAGCCTTCTGCTACAACAGTTATATCTAATCAATAATGGAGGTGCCTATGGCGGAATTTGAACACCTCGTTATTCGTTTCGTAATCTCTATGATTCCTGTTATTATCTTGTATTTCTCCATGAAAGACAGAGCCACAAAGCAGGAGAATCGCATTACCGCGATGGAAAAAGACATTGAGAACCTACGTGAATTTAAAGAATCTGCCAATAAACGACTAGATAACCACGATGAACAGAACAAGGCTATCTTGGTACTTGCGGAACAAGTTAAATCGCTAGGTGAAGATGTCAGAGAGTTGAAAACGTTGATTCAAAGCAAAAGCTAAGAAAGGGGCGCAGAATGGTCTGTAATCTCAATACGACCAATCTCGCACAGGTTGATGGCGGTCACCTCATTAAACAAGGTGATGTAGCTTCTACCTTTGGATTCGTCCTTTTAGACGAAGACTATCGAGCCGTCTCCTCTCTTGATGGGGAGGTGGCGGTTGTTAGTCTGACCATGGACAAGTATCAATGGAAGAAGAAGGTGACTGTCATGAACTCAAGCGTGAATTTTAATCTGGATGCTATCTTGCCTGTTGGGAAATACCGCTTAGAGATTAGTGCTGGCGGATATATTTTTCCAAGCGATAAGGCTACGCACATCAAGATAGTGGCTTCAGATAAAGAATTGGTCACAGAGGAAGTCCATGCTCTCAAAGAGCTGGATATAGCAAAGGAAGTTGAGAAACAACTTTCAGAAAAAACAGTAACAGATGGTGGAGTATGTCCGGAATTTCCCGATCTACTCTTCTTTTATAATCTTGGAAAGGTATAGAAAAAAATGGAAACTACAAAATTAACAGAATTCGCCCGCACTTTGGGAGAAGATAATAAACGAGTTAACGAAGAATTAAAAACCAAAGTTAGCACTTCAGCAATGACGCAAGCAATCTCACAGGCAGTCACTCAAGCTAAAACAGAAGTTAAAGCTGAAATCTTGGGTGAGTCAGTACCTGAGAATCTTGATACATTGAAAGAGATTGCGGAAAAAATTACGAACATGGGACAAGACGAAAATGGTGCGCTTCTTGGCAAAGTGACAGAGGTTAGCGGACGCGTTGACCAGATTGCTAATCTTGATTTGGTTGCGACATATAATCAAGCGAAAGCGTGAAGCCTATGAATAACCTTGAAAGTCTAGCAACAGAAATTGGTAAGGATATCAAGGGCATTAAAGAGCAACAGGTTACGAAAGATGAGCTGGAGGCAAAGCATTATCTTACTGAGAATCAAACTCTCAGCTTAGAAGGCAACCGACTGAGTCTCACAAATGGTGGTTCTGTTAATCTTCCAACTGTTTTGAGAAGCTCAGAATATCGGATTTCAAAATCGGATATTGCCGGAAACGAAGTCGGTGCTACTGCGACAATACCAATCAATTCTTTAATGAATCCAATAGGTATCAAATTTGGAGATGTAATTCAAAGCTTTAATAACAACTCTGAAGGAGCAGATGAAGGCTACTGGATTGTAACAGGTATTAGCGCTCAAGGTATTTCTGTGAGAAAGATTGGCTCAAGACACTTGTATTCAACTTACAATGATACTGAGTTGAAACAAAAGATTTCAGCTTTAGAAAGCCGGCCATCATTTGACACACTGACACCGACTCAACGGGATAGCTTAAAAGGTGAGAATGGCCACAGCTTAAATGCGACTGTCCGCATTGAAGGGAGTTATCGAAATGGTTCGACTAGCCAGCTAAATTTATTCGCAGATGTTTTTTATGATGGAGAAAAGCTCACGAGTGGTTATACTCTTGATTACTACTACCGTGGCTTTGGAAATAACAACTGGGGGGTGTTGAGAAATCAGACTCCCGATCCAGCTGGGAAATTTGGAGCATGGAGCGCCACCCAGCGCTCTGGTGGTTGGTTTGAAGTCCGCATTGAAGTGAATTACAGAGGTCTTAAGGCCTCTGGGTTTGCTCATTTGGATAATGTCAACGATGGCGAACGAGGTGCAACGGGAGCGCCTGGTCAGAACATCATCAACCAGCAGGGACAACAAGCCCTCAAGTATTGGGCAGGAACACAAGCGCAGTATGATGCCATCACTACCAAAGACCCTAACACGATTTACGATATCTTTAAGCAGGTGTAGTCATGAAAGATAGAACAAGGATCATGTTAGGCGATCAGGAGATTGTCAAGCGGTATATTGGAAGTAGGTTGGTGTGGAGTGGTGGAGGAGAAATTTTATTAACAATAGAACCAACTGGTTCTTCCGGTTTTAAAGCTACTATATCTTTTTCTCTAGAAAATACTGTAATCACACCTAACAATTTTGATTATAAACAAATAAAATCTATGCAAGCCGACGATAAACCACCTCTTTCATTACCGGAAATATCTTACCTTTACAATGAGGGAAAATATTTTGAAATAGCATTCGTCGGAGATGACTCAATAGGGGGAAAAATAGAAAAATACACAAAAAAAGCAAAAAAAATTAAATTTTTAAAGTAGAAAGGAAAACATATGATTAACTGGAAACTACGACTAGAAAATAAATTCTTTTGGCTGACTGCAATACCAGCCTTCTTGCTTGTCTTGCAAGCAAGCGCAGCAGTCTTTGGATATCATCTTGACTTAGGTGATATCGGCAACAAGCTGATTTTGCTTGTCAATGCGGTATTCGTGTTCTTGACTGCTATCGGTCTGGTCAACGACCCAACGACTAGCGGAATTACAGACAGCACACGAGCGCTTGAATATAAGAAACCAAGTGAGGAATAGGTATGGATATCGATACAAGCAGACTACGCACGGATTTGCCGATCGTTGGATTTGAGCCTTTCCGTCAGGTTCACGCCCACTCAACAGGCAACCGAAACTCAACCGCTCAGAACGAGGCGGACTACCACTACAGAAAGGACCCTGGACTTGGGTTCTTTTCTCATGTCGTTGGAAATGGCCGTGTTATGCAGGTAGGTCCTGTAAACAAGGGAATGTGGGACGTTGGGGGCGGTTGGAATGCTGAGACCTATGCAGCAGTTGAATTGATTGAAAGCCATTCAACTAAAGAAGAGTTCATAACAGACTATCGCCTGTACATCGAATTGCTACGAAATCTAGCAGATGAAGCAGGTTTGCCGAAAACTCTTGATACAGACGACTTAGCAGGTATCAAAACTCATGAATACTGTACCAATAACCAGCCGGATAACAGTAGCGACCACGTTGACCCGTATCCTTATCTTGCGAAATGGGGTGTTAGCCGTGAACAATTTAAGCGAGATATTGAGAACGGCCTAGGCGCCGAAACAGGCTGGCAGAAGAACGATACAGGCTACTGGTATGTTAAAGAAGACGGCTCTTATCCAAAAGACAAGTTTGAGAAAATCAACGGAACCTGGTATTACTTCGACGGTTCAGGCTATATGCTTGCAGAACGCTGGCATAAGCATTCAGATGGGAATTGGTACTGGTTCGACAACTCAGGCGCAATGGCAACAGGTTGGAAGAAGATCGCTGACAAGTGGTACTACTTCGATGTAGAAGGTGCCATGAAGACGGGTTGGGTCAAGTATAAGGATACATGGTACTACCTAGATAGCAAAAACGGGGATATGGTATCTAATGAATTCGTCAGAGCAGGTCAAGGCTGGTACTACATCAAACCAGACGGAACAATGGCAGATAAGCCAGAGTTCACAGTGGAGCCAGATGGCTTGATTACTACGAAATAATTTTAAAAAATAAATAGAAAGGAAACTTTCTAAAATGTTCTTTTACCGCAGGCTCAGGCTTGCGGTTTTTTTGTTTGGTCTGAAAGTAGTTTCAGAATGAAAAAAGTTTAAATTTCTTTGTTAAAATACTTGACTACCGCATTGTAATGCGGTATAATAAATAATGTAAGGAGGTGATACAAATGGACAGCCTTGACGAGTGGCTAGCAAGGGTCACAGTCGCGATAGGGATTGCAGTAGCAATCTCAAAAGAGAGTCGCTCTTGGTACAAAGTACTAAAAGAGCAAAATAAAAAAGCGAAAATCGCTCCCAAGTTTACCAGACGCAGGAAGAGATAATCGCTAAAGGGTAAGAGAGCGAAAGCTCTCCTTGCCTTTCATTGTATAAGAAAGTTAGAGAAAAATCAAGATGAAAATTATTTTATTTGTAGCAATTTTGGCGATCGCTATTGCTTGGTATTCAGGAGATAATAAAAAATGAGTAAAGCAGATTTTAACAAAATTCAAAAATTACTACAGACTGTGACAGCTTATAGAATTTCTAAAGCTACTGGAATTGGTGACACTACAATCAGCAGGTGGGTCACAGGTAAAACACCAATCGGAAAAATGAGTTTAGAAAATGCTATCAAATTAACAAATTATGCAGAGGAGCTAGAAATGGAAAACGCAAAACAATTACTTGAAGAATAAGGAGGGAGAATTATTGTCAAAAATAAAAACAGTGAAATTAGTCACTGATCCATTTGTAAACTATTAGAATTAAATTGAAACCTTCTCAACTATACGGGCAAAAGTGAATACGACGATGAATACGATTTAAAAAAATGATAGAAATTAATGGAAATGGTTTAAAAGGAAAGTAAGTAAAAACTCAACTATCAACAAGCAACGGAAAGCACTTGTAAACACAAATTCTTTATACCATAAATAGTACATAGCTTGCTAATCCTTTGAAAACAGTGGACGTCTAG
>CAURCY010000090.1:0-5061 GCA_963523355.1 uncultured Streptococcus sp. | reverse complement strand
AAACCTTCTGAACCAAGAGCAGCACCAAACAAAGTTCCTAAATCATTAACCGCTGCTGAAAGATTGTTGCTAGCAAAGTCAATCCCTGATAATTTGACAACACCAACAGCAATGGCAAGCACAGTCGTTGTTAAAATAGAAAGAATGATTCCACCCTTGATGCCTTTAACAACAAAGAAAATGGTAATAGCCAAACCTGCAAGAGCCACCAATACGGCTGGAGTATTGAAGTCTACCAATCCTGGAACAGCTGCGGAGTTTGCAGTAAGTGCAGCTTGAGCCTTGTCTGCTCCTTCACCTGCTACCGTATAAGTACCTGGATCGATTGAGAATTTCAAGAGACCAGCATTCTTAATTCCAACATAGGCAAGGAAAACACCAATACCAGCCGAAATAGCTGAACGAAGTGTTGTTGGAATAGATTCGATGATCATTTTACGAACATTTGTTAAGGTAATAATCAGTGAAATAATTCCACAAATGAAGACCATACCAAGAGCTTCTTTCCAAGTATAGCCCATCCCAAATACAACTGTAAATGTGAAGAAGGCATTTAGTCCCATACCTGGTGCTTGTGCGTATGGTAAGTTAGCATAGAAAGCCATCATCAAGGTACCGACTACAGAACCGATAATCGTTGCCAAGAACACACCTTGAACAGGCATACCCGTTTGGGAAAGCATTTGAGGGTTTACAAAGAGAATATAACTCATTGCAAAGAATGTTGTTAAACCAGCAAGCACCTCTGTACGGACATCTGTCCCGTGCTCTTTTAGTTTAAATAGTTTGTCCATCTTTAATCTCCTTTTGTTTTTTACGAACAATATTAGTATTATATCATTTATCATTCACCTTTTCAATATGTTTGTTTAATTTATTTAATAAATCAAAGCAACTGTAGTTTTTGTTCTTATCTGCTTTTCTTCCTTCTTTTTGATATAATAGAAGACATCTTATCTGGAAATGACTAGGAAGGTTTATATGACTAAAAAAATTATCGCAGTCGATTTGGACGGAACCCTGCTGAATAGTGAAAGCAAGCTCTCCGATTTCACCAAAGAGACGATCAAAAAAATTTCAGAAAAAGGGCACCATGTCATCATCACGACAGGGCGTCCGTATCGTATGGCAAAAGATTTCTACCGTGATCTAGAATTGCATACTCCCATGATTAACTTTAACGGTTCCCTTACCCATCTACCAGGACAGGCTTGGGCGCATGAAAAGTGCTTGACCTTGGACAAAAAATACCTCCTAGACATGGTCAAGCGCACGGAGGATATCCAGGCTGATTTTATTGCAGGAGAATACCGTAAGAAATTTTACATTACAGCTCCAAATGAAGAAATTGCAGACCCTAAACTATTTGGCGTAGAGAACTTCCGGCCGGAAAATCAATTCAAACCCGAACGAGTAACCAAAGATCCCAACTGCATCCTCTTGCAAACAAGGGCTGAAGACAAATACGCTTTAGCGGACGAGATGAATCGTTTTTATCAGCACCAACTAGCTATCAATACCTGGGGCGGCCCCCTCAACATCCTCGAGTGTACTCCCAAGGGTGTAAACAAGGCATTTGCTCTAGAGTACTTGCTCAATGTGATGAATCGTGATAAAAAAGACTTGATCGCCTTTGGTGATGAACATAATGACACCGAAATGTTGGCATTTGCAGGCAAGGGATATGCTATGAAAAACGCCAATCCTGCTCTTCTTCCATATGCAGACGAACAACTTCCTCTGACAAACGAAGAAGACGGAGTTGCCCACGCTTTACAAAATTTATTCCTATAAAAGGAAAGATTACCCTCTGTGATCTTCCCTTTTTGTTTTCATTTTGTTTTCACAAAAGCTGCTTATTTTCTGTATTTTTATATTAAATTTTCTATTACCATTTTCACTTACCTCTCAAAATTATTGATATATTAATATTTTTAAAAAGTCATTCTATGAAAACTTTTACATCTTTTTAGAAAAAGTAGTTGATTTTTATATGAAAACGGTTTATACTTAAAGTTAGGCTTAAAGTTTTCTTAAACATACAGTCAAACATTTTATAAGGAGGAATGACAATAATGAGTATCGGAATCATTATTGCGAGCCACGGCGAATTTGCTGCGGGTATTCATCAGTCAGGATCTATGATCTTTGGTGAACAAGAAAAGGTTCAAGTTGTAACCTTTATGCCAAATGAAGGTCCAGATGACCTTTACGCTAAATTCAATAACGCTGTGGCTGCATTTGACGCAGAAGATGAGGTTCTAGTATTGGCTGACCTTTGGAGTGGATCTCCATTCAACCAAGCTAGCCGCGTGATGGGAGAAAATCCAGAACGTAAGTTTGCCATCATCACAGGACTGAACTTGCCGATGTTGATCCAAGCCTACACAGAGCGCCTTATGGACGCGAATGCAGGTGTGGATAAAGTCGCTGCGAATATCATTAAAGAAGCCAAAGATGGCATCAAGGCTCTTCCAGAAGAGCTTAACCCAGTTGAGGAAGTTGCAACTGCTGCAGCTGCTCCAGTTTCACAAGCTGCTATTCCAGAAGGAACAGTTATCGGTGACGGTAAACTGAAAATCAACCTTGCTCGTCTAGACACTCGTCTCCTTCACGGTCAGGTTGCCACTGCTTGGACTCCAGATTCAAAAGCAGATCGTATCATCGTTGCTTCAGACAACGTTGCAAACGACGAGTTGCGTAAAGAATTGATCAAACAAGCAGCTCCTAATGGAGTAAAAGCCAACGTTGTCCCAATCCAGAAATTGATCGACGTTGCAAAAGACCCACGTTTCGGCGAAACTCATGCCCTTATCTTGTTTGAAACTCCACAAGATGCACTTCGTGCTATCGAAGGTGGCGTGCCAATCAAGACCCTTAACGTTGGTTCTATGGCTCACTCAACAGGTAAGACAATGATTAACAACGTTTTGTCTATGGACAAAGAAGACGTTGCAACCTTTGAAAAAATGCGTGACCTCGGTGTTGAATTTGATGTACGTAAAGTACCAAACGACACGAAAAAAGATTTGTTTGACTTGATTAAGAAAGCAAACGTTCAATAATGTTAATCTGTTTCTATCATTTTTGAAAACAGGATTAAATACTTTATTAAAACTAAATAGAAAAGGAATAAAACCATGTCAGATATTTCAATCATTTCTGCTATCTTGGTTGTAGTTGTTGCCTTCCTTGCAGGTCTTGAAGGTATCCTCGACCAATTCCAATTCCATCAACCAATCGTCGCATGTACCCTTATCGGACTTGCAACTGGTAACCTCGAAGCAGGGGTTATGCTTGGTGGATCACTTCAAATGATCGCCCTTGGTTGGGCAAACATCGGAGCTGCCGTAGCTCCTGACGCTGCTCTTGCATCTGTTGCTGCAGCAATCATCTTGATCAAAGGTGGTAACTTTACTACTGATGGTATCGCCGTTGCAACGGCAACAGCTATCCCTCTTGCTGTAGCTGGACTTTTCTTGACAATGATTGTTCGTACAATCTCAGTTGCCTTAGTTCACTCAGCTGATGCTGCTGCTAAAGACGGAAACATTGCAGCTGTTGAGCGTGCTCACTTTGTTGCACTTCTTCTTCAAGGTCTTCGTATTGCAATCCCTGCTGCCTTCCTTATCGCTATCCCAGCTTCTGCTGTTCAAGACGCTCTTGGTTTGATGCCAGACTGGTTGAACGGTGGTATGGCTGTCGGTGGTGCTATGGTCGTTGCCGTTGGTTACGCTATGGTTATCAACATGATGGCAACTCGTGAAGTATGGCCATTCTTCGCTATCGGTTTTGCTCTTGCAGCTATCTCTCAATTGACTTTGATTGCCCTTGGTGTCATCGGTGTTGCCCTTGCCTTCATCTACCTTAACCTTACAAAACAAGGTGGAAACGGTGGCGGCGGAGCTGCGACTTCTAACGACCCAATCGGTGATATCCTAGAAGACTACTAGAAAGGGGAACAATCATGACTGAAAAACTTCAATTATCAAAATCAGATCGTCAAAAAGTTTGGTGGCGTTCACAATTCCTTCAAGGTTCTTGGAACTACGAGCGTATGCAAAACTTGGGTTGGGCTTATTCATTAATCCCAGCTATCAAAAAATTGTACACTACTAAAGAAGACCAAGCTGCTGCTCTTGAGCGTCACCTTGAGTTCTTCAACACTCACCCATACGTAGCTGCTCCTATCATGGGGGTTACTCTTGCACTTGAAGAAGAACGTGCGAACGGTGTAGAAATCGATGACGCTGCTATCCAAGGGGTTAAAATCGGTATGATGGGACCTCTTGCTGGTATCGGTGACCCAGTATTCTGGTTTACAGTTCGTCCTATCCTTGGAGCCCTTGGTGCATCACTTGCTGCATCTGGTAACATTGTTGGTCCCCTTCTCTTCTTCTTTGGATGGAATGCTATCCGTATGGCCTTCCTATGGTATACACAAGAGTTCGGTTACAAAGCTGGATCTGAGATCACTAAAGACATGTCTGGTGGTATCTTGAAAGACATCACTAAAGGTGCTTCTATCCTTGGTATGTTCATCCTTGCCGTTCTTGTACAACGTTGGGTATCCATCAACTTCACTATCAACCTTCCAGGCAAACAATTGTCAGAAGGTGCCTACATCAACTTCCCAGAAGGTCCTGTTACAGGAGCTGAGTTGAAGGGCATTCTTGGTCAAGCGCTTAGTGGTATGAGCCTAGATAGAGTTCAACCACAAACGCTTCAAGGTCAGTTGGACTCATTGATTCCAGGATTGATGGGACTTCTCCTTACTTTCCTTTGCATGTGGTTGCTTAAGAAAAAAGTATCTCCAATCACAATCATCCTTGCCCTCTTTGCAGTTGGTATCGCAGCTCGTTTCTTCGGTATCATGTAATCTCGGTGAGAATATATAAACAAAAAAGAATCAGGATTAAACCTGATTCTTTTTATGTATCAACTTTTTCTCCTAGTAAGATAATGAAAGCACCCAATCACCACTGCTAGTATGGCAACATAGAGTAGCTGTTTGGCTTCTAAAGGCACAAAAGCTCCCTGTAGGATAAAAGTATTGGCAAG
>CAURCY010000089.1:0-5085 GCA_963523355.1 uncultured Streptococcus sp. | reverse complement strand
CAATTCGGTAGGAGAAAAATGGCTGTAGCCTTCTCTACTTTAACTTAACCCTAATCATCTCACCACTTAACCTCTCATTTTAACCACTTATCTCAAAAGTCGATTTTTCTTTCATTCTTTTTGTTAAACTGGTGAGGTAAAGAGGAGGAACTAAATATGATTTTACAAGCTAAACATTTGACTAAACGGTACGGCGATTATATGGCTGTTGACGATATTCAGTTAGAGTTTGAAAAAGGGAGTTTTAATGCTATTTTGGGTCCCAATGGTGCAGGAAAATCAACCACCATTTCCATGTTAATCGGTTTGAAAAAGCCGACACAAGGTCAGATTCGATATGCGCCAAATACGAAAATCGGAGTTGTTTTTCAAGCTAGTGTACTGGATGAGATGTTGACGGTTAGGGAAAATCTCACGATTCGTGCTCAACAGTATAAGGAGATTGCAGCAAGTCGTGTGGATGATTTGATCCATCAACTGGGTTTGACTGCTTTCCAGAAGCAACTATATGGGACTTTGTCAGGTGGGCAAAAACGTAGGGTTGATATTGCGCGTGCTCTTCTTTCACAGCCAGATATTCTTTTCTTAGATGAACCAACGACAGGTCTAGATATTCAAACTCGCAAAGCCATTTGGGATTTACTGTCTCGACTACAAAAGGATGAAGGGATGACTATTATCTTAACGACTCATTATCTGGATGAAGCGGATGAAGCGGATCAGATCTATATCGTTGATCATGGGAAAGTGATTGCGCAAGGTTCTGCGACTGCTATTAAAAGTCAGTATGCTTCTAATATTCTAAAAATTCGTTTTAAAGAAATGAAGGATTTAGAAAAGTTGTTACAGACTGGAATGACAGTAAAGGAAGAAAATGAGTTGGAATATCTTTTTTATCCAAGGACGTCACAGGAAGCCATTGAATATTTGGAAAAAATTCGAGAAGAAATTGATTCTTTTGAGTTTCGTCCAGGTACTATGGATGATGCCTTTATTGCACTTACAGGAATAGAGGTTCGCTAATGTTAGCTTTATTGAAACGGAATTTTATCTTATATTTTCGTAATCGTTCAGGAGTATTTTTCTCATTATTGGGGGCATTGATTTCCTTCCTGCTTTATATCATTTTTTTGCAGAAGAACTTGACGGATGCTTGGACCCAACTCCCTGATAATACGAAGCTTTTAAATAACTGGCTGATGGGTGGGACCTTGGCTGTGACTGGGATTACAACCAGTTTTACGGCTCTTACACAAATGGTACAGGATCGTGAAAATCAAGTAGATCAAGATCTTTTCTTGACAGATTTAGGTAGCTGGGGCTTACAGGTGTCCTATCTAATCAGCAGTATTATCATTTCTTTTGTCATGCAGGTGTTTATGTTTGCTGTTATGAGCCTTTATTTTAGAGAAAGTCCAGTTATCAGTTATTTACCGGAAATTACTTTGATTATGCTGTTAAGCAGTCTGCTTTCAAGTGTGGTAAATATTCTTTTGATTTACCGTTTTCAATCTGTAGATAGTCTTGGCAAACTGGCAACTATAGTGGGGACTGCTTCTGGATTTTTGGTAGGAACTTATATCCCCATTGGAGTATTACCTGATTTTGCACAAATTATCATGAAGTGTACCCCTGCAACTTATATTGCTTCTCTCTATCGACAAATTTTAATGAAAGAGCACTTAGAGACTGCATTTACAGGAAATAGCAGATTGTTAAAGGAATTTCAAGAAAAAATGGGAATCCAAATCAACTGGCAAGAACTATTGACAAAGGAAGAGACATACTTTATAGTGGTTATTATCAGTCTCGTCGCTATTCTTCTTTGGCTTTTATTTGTTAAAGTGTTTAGCAAGAGAAAATAAAGGTATATTGGAGAGAAAATGAAGATTCGTTTTGAAATGAAGACAGAGTTTTCAGAAAAGGACCCACATATTGTAATTCAGGCAGCTCAGTTAACCGACCAAGCAAGAGAAGTCATGGAGTATTTAGAACAATTTTCAACGACCAATCAGGTGGTCATTCCTATTCGAACGGATGATCATCTGGTTATGGTGAAAATTGAGGATCTTATTCTAGCAGATATCGATAAGAATTTATTAACCATTTATACGGTAGATGGGATTTATAAAACTAAGGAAACATTGATAAACTTTCAGAATCGGATTAACCGACGTAATTTTATACAGATATCACGCCATTCAATTATAAACATTGACCATTTAGAGTCATTATCGGATAGCTTTTCAGGGAACATGATGGCTAAAATGACTCGGGGCATCAAATCTAGTGTGAGTCGGAAATACGTTAAGTCCTTAATGAATTATCTAGGTTTATAGGAGAAAATCATGAAACGATTAATTGATTATTTTGTATCGGGAATGCGCACGGCTTCCTTCTTTTATTTGAGTATGATGTTATTAGCTCAGTGTTATCCAAGCATTACCTATCCTGTCCCAATGGTAAAAAATATTCTAGCTCTTTTTTTAATGGGTGGAATTATGGGGGTATTGACTTTAATCCTTGAAAAGCTAGAGTTTCTTTCTTTTAGTATACGTGTAGGAGTTCATTTATTAGTGACAGCTACTGTCTTAGTATTGACCTCTCTATTTTTTGGCTGGGGTTCAGTCTTATGGAGCCCTTTACTTTGGTTCTTTTTCTTGTTAATTTATGGATTGATATGGCTGTATCAAATCTGGCGAACTCACAAACTCACACAACAAATTAATCAAGCCTTGGAGGATAAAAGAAAGAAAACGGATAAATAGTGTAGTGTTGAGTATGAAGTAAGAGGAGAGCGCTAGTTTCCATTTAGAGTAATTTATGATATAGTATTTTCAGTGTAAAAACAAGGAGAAAGCTATGCCAGTAAATGAATATGGTCAGATGATTGGGGAGTCAATGGAAGGTTATACACCAGGTGAATTGCCTTCTATTGATTTCTTAGAAGGGCGTTATGCTCGAATAGAAGCTCTTTCGGTGGAAAAGCATGCGGAGGATTTATTAGCTGTTTATGGCCCTGATACGCCTCGGGAGATGTGGACTTACCTCTTTCAGGAGCCAGTAGCAGACATGGAGGAACTGGTCAGCCTTTTAAATCAGATGTTGGCTCGTAAGGACCGTTTTTACTATGCAATCATAGACAAGGCAACTGGTAAGGCTTTGGGAACTTTTTCTCTCATGCGCATTGACCAGAATAACCGAGTAATAGAAGTGGGAGCTGTCACTTTTTCTCCAGAGCTCAGGGGGACACGGATAGGAACAGAAGCCCAGTATCTCTTGGCTTGCTATGTCTTTGAGGAGCTTAACTATCGTCGCTATGAATGGAAATGCGATGCTCTTAACATGCCATCAAGACGAGCAGCGGAACGTTTGGGCTTTATTTATGAAGGAACCTTCCGTCAGGCAGTGGTTTATAAGGAGCGTACGAGGGATACGGATTGGTTGTCTATGATTGATAAGGACTGGCCCAAAGTCAAATCTCGTTTGGAAGCATGGCTGACTCCTGAAAACTTTGATAAAAATGGACAGCAGTACAAGAGCTTGAGAGAGCTTTAAGAGGTGTTGAGATGATTACTATTAAAAAGCAAGAAATTGTCAAGCTAGAGGATGTTTTGCATCTCTATCAGGCTGTCGGTTGGACAAATTATACCCATCAACCAGAGATGCTGGAGCAGGCCTTATCTCATTCATTAGTGATTTATGTGGCGCTTGATGGCGATGCTGTGGTGGGCTTGATTCGCTTGGTTGGAGATGGATTCTCATCAGTTTTTGTACAGGATTTGATTGTTTTGCCTAGCTATCAGCGCCAAGGGATTGGTAGTTCCTTGATGAAAGAGGCTTTAGAGGATTACAAAGATGCCTATCAAGTCCAGCTGGTGACAGACCAGACAGAAAGAACCTTGGAATTCTATCGTTCTATGGGCTTTGAAATCTTATCCACTTATAATTGTATAGGAATGACTTGGATGAATCGAGATAAATAACAAAACTTATTTTTCTTAAGCAAAGTTTAAGGATGGTCTAGTATCATATAGTCATTAATAAAGACCTCCTAACTTTATTTAATGAAATCCTAAAACTTTTTTCATCATAATCTCCTAATGAAGCCACCCAATCAGGTGGTTTTTTTCTTGGATAGGTGATGGTGATAGAATTTTTTTGCAAAATAGTAAAATTTGAGAAAAGTTAAGCTAGTTTTAAGCTTCGTCTTGTATCATATAGTTATTAAATAAAGACCTCCTAACTTTATTTAATAAAATCCTAAACTTTTCTTTTTCATAATAATCTCCCTTAACTCCACCGGAACTGGTGGAGTTTTTTGGCTCTGTTTCAGGCTTTTTGGGACTATTCTAAAAATAATTTTCCGATATTTTCCGGATTTTTGACGGGGAATTGGCGGGGATCTTTTTAGCGAATATGATTAAGAAATAGGTCTGTTGTAGCTTCAGCTACTTCAACCTCACTTTGAATGTAAGTGACTGTTAAATGAAGGAATGGAACTATTGTAATGACGATTTTACTTGTCCAGTAGTGGCGTATTAAATGAGGAGTGACATGTAAGATTGTCTCTTCGTTTACTAAATCAAAATTTCTATGAAATTGATAGAATCCCTAACTTTCTCTTAATCTTGACCGTTTTGTTGTAAAGCGGTTAAAGCTTGAGAAGCTGAGGATGTAAAGTTTTGACAAATTTTGTGAACTGTGGGATAATGGAGAGGAATTAAGGATTAGTTCTATATCATGGACTAGAAAAGACCCCAAGCTAACTTCCACATTAAGCTTGGGGTCTTTTTGACACTATCTATCTTTGTTTAGCCATTTATCGACTAAGCGAAGAACGACACCGACCACAATTGGTTCGATGATAGTTTTAAGGATTAGTTCCATCATGGGCTATCTCACCTCCTTTCGCAGGCGGTGTAGAAGTGCCGTATAATATTATATCATAAAATACTATATCATAAAATACTATACTCTCTCAGTAGGATAGAGTGCTTTTGCATTTGAAAAGGAGTAAGTTATAGCTTATTTACTCCTTATCCCAGTAATTTTTTTAGCAGTAGGAGGAATTCTCATTCTTTT
>CAURCY010000088.1:0-5144 GCA_963523355.1 uncultured Streptococcus sp. | reverse complement strand
TCCCCTCTTTTTCTATATGAACGAAGAGATTTATATTTAAGATGCAAGGTGGATAAACTTTATAGTATAATGAATAGAGAGGAAAAAACAATGAAAGTGATTGAGCAAGAATTATTAGAAAAAGTTATTATTGAACGTTCTCGTACCAGTCATAAAGGAGACTATGGACGTCTGCTGTTGCTTGGTGGGACTTATCCTTATGGTGGTGCTATCATCATGGCTGCTTTGGCAGCTGTTAAAAGTGGAGCTGGTTTGGTGACTGTTGGAACAGATAGGGAAAATATCCCAGCTTTGCACAGTCATTTACCTGAGGCTATGGCCTTTTCTCTTCAAGACCAGCAATTGTTAAAAGAGCAATTGGAGAAGGCAGAAGTTGTTTTGCTGGGGCCTGGTTTACGAGACGATGCTTTTGGAGAAGAACTAGTCAAACAGGTCTTTGCTAATTTAAGCCAAAATCAGATTTTGATTGTAGATGGAGGTGCCTTGACTATTCTTGCTAGAACAAGTTTGTCATTTCCATCTAACCAGCTTATCCTAACTCCCCACCAAAAAGAATGGGAAAAGCTGTCTGGTATTGCTATTGAAAAGCAAAACGAAGATACAACATCTAGTGCCCTGACTTCTTTCCCTCAAGGAACAATTTTGGTGGAGAAAGGTCCAACTACTCGTATTTGGCAAGTTGGTCAATCTGATTTTTACCAGTTACAGGTTGGCGGTCCCTATCAGGCGACTGGTGGTATGGGAGATACACTGGCTGGAATGATTGCAGGATTTGCAGGCCAATTTCGACAGTCCAGTCTCTACGAACGTGTGGCAGTAGCAACCCATCTTCATTCAGCCATAGCCCAAGAACTATCTCAAGAAAATTATGTGGTCTTGCCGACGGAAATCAGCAGTCATCTTCTTAAAATAATGAAAAAAATATCTCAAAAAGGCACCTGATCGTTTCAGGCGCCTTTATATCTTTTAGAAAAATCCTTTAATCTTTCCAACGAGGCCATCTAGACCTTCAGAACCAGAAATCAACTGCTGAGCTTGAGAGAAGTATTCTCCAAGCTGTTCTTGATTTTCTGCAACAAATGTTTTAGCAGCTTCAAAATCTTTTGTTTCGATTAATTCTTTTACTTGGTTAAATAAATCTAATGGGTTCATCTTATTTCTCCTTTTCTGTACTTAACTATTTAATCATCTTTATGATAAAAAATCAACTGTTGCTGCTTTTGGTTAGGACCTGTTTTATCTACAAGTTCTCATATCTAAGATTCTAACTACCAAAACAAGGTGGACATAAAAATAAAAATGTTCGGGTTTTTCTAGTGTATCCATGAAATAAAAACGGATACATGTTATAATAAAAGTAGCTCTTTAATGGAGGTGTTTGAGTGGAAAATCTGAAGAAAATGGCAGGTATCAAGGCTGCTGAGTTTGTCAAGGATGGCATGGTTGTCGGACTTGGAACGGGTTCTACTGCCTATTATTTTGTCGAAGAAATCGGTCGTCGTATTAAGGAAGAAGGGTTGCAGATTACAGCTGTAACGACTTCTAGTGTGACTAGTAAACAGGCTGAAGGGCTTAATATCCCACTCAAGTCTATTGACCAAGTAGACTTTGTCGATGTGACAGTCGACGGGGCGGATGAAGTGGATAGTCAGTTTAATGGAATCAAAGGTGGTGGTGGTGCCCTTCTCATGGAGAAGGTTGTCGCAACGCCCTCAAAAGAATATATTTGGGTAGTGGATGAAAGCAAGCTGGTCGACAAACTAGGTGCTTTTAAATTGCCAGTAGAAGTGGTTCAGTATGGCGCAGAACAGGTCTTTCGTCGGTTTGAGCGCGCTGGCTACAAACCAAGTTTCCGTGAAAAAGATGGCCAGCGTTTTGTGACCGATATGCAGAACTTTATCATTGACCTTGCCTTGGATGTCATCGAGGATCCAATTGCCTTTGGCCAAGAATTGGACCATGTCGTTGGCGTCGTGGAGCACGGCTTATTCAATCAAATGGTAGATAAGGTCATCGTTGCTGGACGAGACGGGGTTCAGATTTTAACTTCAACAAAAGTAAACTAATCAAAGTAATAAGGAGACATACTATGCCAAAATTTAATCGTATTCACTTGGTGGTATTAGATTCTGTAGGAATCGGTGCTGCACCAGATGCTAATAACTTTGTCAATGCAGGGGTTCCAGATGGAGCTTCTGACACACTGGGACACATTTCAAAAACAGTTGGTTTGAATGTGCCAAACATGGCTAAAATCGGTCTAGGAAATATTCCTCGCGAAACGCCTCTAAAGACTGTACCAGCTGAAAGCAATCCAACAGGATATGCAACAAAATTGGAAGAAGTATCTCTTGGTAAGGATACCATGACTGGACACTGGGAAATCATGGGCCTCAACATTACAGAACCTTTCGATACTTTTTGGAATGGATTCCCAGAAGAAATCCTGACAAAAATCGAAGAATTTTCAGGACGTAAGGTCATTCGTGAAGCCAACAAACCTTACTCAGGTACAGCTGTTATCGATGATTTCGGACCTCGTCAGATGGAAACTGGGGAGTTGATTATCTATACTTCAGCTGACCCTGTTTTGCAAATTGCTGCCCACGAAGATATTATTCCTTTGGATGAATTGTACCGTATCTGTGAATACGCTCGTTCGATTACCCTTGAGCGCCCTGCTCTTCTAGGTCGTATCATTGCCCGTCCATATGTTGGTGAACCAGGTAACTTCACTCGTACGGCAAATCGTCGTGACTTGGCCGTTTCTCCATTTGCACCAACTGTGTTGGATAAATTGAACGAAGCAGGTATCGATACTTACGCTGTTGGTAAAATCAACGATATCTTTAACGGAGCTGGTATCAATCATGACATGGGCCACAACAAGTCAAACAGCCACGGAATTGATACACTATTGAAGACCATGGGCCTTGCTGAGTTTGAAAAAGGATTCTCATTCACAAACTTGGTTGACTTTGATGCCCTTTACGGCCACCGCCGCAATGCTCATGGTTACCGTGATTGCTTGCATGAGTTTGATGAACGCTTGCCTGAAATTATCGCAGCCATGAGAGAGAATGACCTTCTCTTGATTACTGCGGACCACGGGAATGACCCAACCTATGCAGGAACAGACCACACTCGCGAATATATTCCACTTTTGGCTTACAGTCCTGCCTTTAAAGGAAATGGTGTCATTCCAGTTGGACATTTTGCAGATATCTCAGCGACAGTTGCGGATAACTTTGGTGTGGAAACTGCCATGATTGGGGAAAGTTTCTTAGATAAATTGGTATAAGATGACGCGCTATGCTTTACTTGTTCGGGGCATTAATGTCGGTGGGAAAAATAAAGTTGTCATGGCGCAACTTCGTCAAGAACTGACAGAGTTGGGACTGGAAAAGGTTGAGACCTACATCAACAGTGGCAATATTTTCTTTACTTCGACAGCTCCCAAAGCCCAATTGGTTGAAAAGTTAGAGGCTTTCTTTGAAATCCATTATCCATTTATTCAGAGCTTTTCCTTGCTGAGTCTTGAGGACTTTGAAGCGGAACTTGAAAATCTGCCTGAATGGTGGACCAAAGATTTGGCACGAAAAGATGTGCTCTTCTACACGGAGAGCTTGGATGTGGATCAAGTCATCGAGAAAGTGAACAGTTTGGAACTGGAAGATGAAGTGGTTCATTTTGGAAGACTTGGGATTTTCTGGGGGAAATTCTCTGAAGAATCATACTACGAAACAGCCTATCACAAATACTTACTCAAGATGCCTTTCTACCGCCAAATCACCATTCGTAATGCTAAAACTTTTGACAAAATCGGTCAAATGCTAAAAAACTAATAAAGGAGACACACAATGACATTTTTAGATAAGATCAATGAAACAGCTGCCTTCCTGAAAGACAAGGGAATTCAAGCACCTAAGTTCGGTCTAATCCTTGGATCAGGACTTGGAGAATTGGCAGAAGAAATCAAAAATCCAGTTGTAGTAGACTATGCAGATATTCCCAACTGGGGCCGTTCAACAGTAGTCGGTCACGCTGGTAAATTGGTATATGGAGAACTTGCAGGTCGCAAGGTCTTGGCTCTTCAAGGTCGTTTCCATTTCTACGAGGGAAATCCTCTTGAAGTCGTGACTTTCCCAGTACGTGTGATGAAAGTTCTTGGATGCGAAGGTGTTATTGTAACCAATGCAGCTGGAGGTATTGGATTTGGTCCTGGTACCTTGATGGCTATCTCAGACCATATCAATATGACGGGGCAAAACCCATTGATGGGTGAAAACTTGGATGATTTTGGTCCACGTTTCCCAGATATGTCTAAAGCCTACACTCCAGAATACCGTGCTACTGCCCATGAAGTGGCTAAGAAACTTGGTATCAAGCTTGATGAAGGTGTCTATATTGGTGTAACAGGTCCGACTTATGAAACCCCAGCAGAAATTCGTGCCTATAAGACATTGGGAGCAGATGCAGTTGGTATGTCTACAGTTCCTGAAGTTATTGTTGCAGCTCACTCAGGTTTGAAAGTTCTCGGTATTTCATGTATTACTAACCATGCTGCTGGTTTCCAAGAAGAACTCAACCACGAAGAAGTTGTAGAAGTGACTGAACGTGTTAAAGGCGACTTCAAAGGCTTGCTTAAAGCGATTCTTGCTGAATTGTAATCATGTTAATAGAATTGAGGAGTATTTTTCGAAAAATCCCTTATAATTTTAGATTTTTCCTAGCAGTAATTCTACAAGGAATAGTTTCGGGTTTATCTGGTATAGTTCTCCATTATCTTTTAGAGATGGTGGAGGAGCTAGCTTTTGGTCAGTCAGAGCATCATAGTGGATTTTTGACAGATGGAGTTTCCTCCTCACGGATAGGACTAAGTTTAATAATCGTGGGTTTTAGCTCGTCCTTAGTCTGGTATTTCTTGCAAAAAAAATCACAGATTTTTTCCATTAAAGCACAGATGAAGGATGAGACTTCACAATACAAACTTCATTTTTTAAAACAGCTATTTCATTCAATTTGGCAGATTATTGCAGTTGGAGGGGGAGCACCTATTGGTAAAGAAGCTGCGCCACGAGAGATTGGAACTCTATTTGCAGGACCAATTGGAAAAATATGTTCTCTCTCTAAGAAGGATCAAA
>CAURCY010000087.1:0-5153 GCA_963523355.1 uncultured Streptococcus sp. | reverse complement strand
AACAACATTACCACGAAGCAAAAATGCTTTAAGATCTTTTAACATTTTCATAATTCCTTTCCAAAATTTTTACTCTTGATTATATATTAATTAAGAAGTTCTTGCAAGCAATATGCTTAATTTTTTCTTATTTTTTAAAAATAAATACCTTACTAAAAATATAATTGAGGATAATTATCAAGAATTGTGAAATAACGGTTTCAATACTATTAACCTTGTCTATATTATTATTTACAAATTGTCCGATAATACTAGGAAACTGTGTCACAAAGAAAAATGTTAAAAACATGTCTAAAAGGAAAGTAGAGAGACGTGCTATAGTAAATTTTACTAAACGGCTTGGCCAATTCTGCCTAACTTGCTTAAATACAAGTCGATCATTTGTAAAAAAGGCAAAGAGGATACCGATACTATTTGCTAGTCCAGTAGCAAGTAGTTCTTTATGGGTTAATTGATAAATGAATAATCGGGATAGAATGGAGACAAGAGTAGTTGCTATACCAAAAAAGAGATAGGCTAAGAGCTCATTCTCGAAGAGACTTTGAATGCGTTTTTTCATACTTTTAGTATAGCATAAAGCAAGTTATTGTGCTATACTAGTAAGGTTGATTGAATCAACCCTTGGTGCTTAGCTTCTTTCACCAAGCATATTACACGCGGGCAACCGCCAAAGGAGAAAAGATGAAAAAATTAACTATTCGTGATGTTGCAGATATTGCAATCGTCGCTGCTATCTATGTCGTTTTGACTGTCACACCGCCTCTAAATGCCATTAGCTATGGTGCTTATCAGTTCCGTATTTCAGAAATGATGAACTTTATGGCTTTTTACAATCCTAAGTACATCATCGGAGTTACTATCGGTTGTATGATTGCTAATTTCTTTAGCTTCGGACTGCTAGATGTCTTTGTTGGTGGTGGATCAACCCTAGTATTCCTCAGTCTAGGTGTTTGGCTTTTTGCAAAATACAGCAAGGATTACCTCTTTAACGGATTGATTCGAAAAGATCATTTCTTCTTTTCAATCCTCTTTTCAATTTCTATGTTTACTATCGCTGCCGAGTTGAATATCGTAGCGCAATTACCATTTTTCCTTACTTGGTTCACAACAGGGATTGGTGAATTTGCTTCATTAATTATTGGTGCGATTATCATTGGTAAAATTGGTCGTCGAATTGATTTAAGCAAATAGAAGAAGATAAGCTAGGTGGCTCTTACCTGGCTTTTTCTTATGGAAAATTTCTAAGGAAACTTGACAAGATTTTCTAACTATAGTATACTTTTTAAGTAAGCTGATTTAGCTCAGTTGGCAGAGCGCATCCATGGTAAGGATGAGGTCGCCGGTTCAATCCCGGCAATTAGCATGATATTTACAGGGAAACTCTTGAACACAAGAGTTTTTTCTTATGCTCGCGAGAAAAAATTCTGACTTTTGTATAATAAAAGTCATCCTGCAAAAATTTTTTATTGACAAAATCACTTATTTCTAGTAATATAATAGGCGCGATGAGTCGATAGGTAGTCTTCGGGCTACTATTGAGCATAAGGAGGTCATAACGCAGGAGCGGACCTTGATGAGTTGTGTGAACCTGCTCATCACATGAAGATGCCTCTTAGTCCCTGGTCTAACGACTGGGGATTTTTATTTTCCAAAATTGATGAAAAAGCTTTGCAATTCATGGAAAAAGTAGTATAATACATCTATTATAGAAATTTTTAGAAAATTCCGAAAGAGGTTATTTATGGGATATACAGTTGCTGTAGTCGGCGCGACAGGTGCTGTCGGAGCTCAGATGATAAAAATGTTGGAAGAATCAACACTTCCAATCGATAAAATTCGTTTACTTGCTTCTGCACGTTCAGCAGGCAAGACTTTGAAATTTAAAGATCAAGATATTACGATTGAAGAAACGACTGAAACAGCTTTTGAAGGAGTTGATATTGCTCTCTTTTCAGCAGGTGGTTCTACATCAGCTAAATATGCACCATACGCAGTTAAAGCTGGAGCGGTAGTAGTAGATAATACATCTTACTTCCGTCAAAATCCAGATGTTCCTTTGGTTGTTCCAGAGGTCAATGCTCATGCACTTGATGCCCACAACGGGATTATTGCCTGCCCTAACTGTTCAACAATCCAAATGATGGTGGCTCTTGAGCCAGTTCGCCAAAAATGGGGCTTGGACCGTATCATTGTTTCAACTTACCAAGCAGTTTCAGGTGCTGGTATGGGAGCAATTCTTGAGACACAACGTGAACTTCGTGAAGTCTTGAATGATGGAGTGAAACCACGTGATTTACATGCGGAAATCTTGCCTTCAGGTGGTGACAAGAAACACTATCCTATCGCCTTTAATGCTCTTCCACAAATCGATGTCTTCACTGACAATGATTACACTTACGAAGAGATGAAGATGACTAAGGAAACTAAGAAAATTATGGAAGATGATAGCATTGCAGTATCTGCAACATGTGTGCGTATTCCAGTCTTGTCAGCTCACTCTGAGTCTGTTTACATCGAAACAAAAGAAGTGGCTCCAATCGAAGAAGTAAAAGCAGCTATCGCAGCTTTCCCAGGTGCTGTCCTTGAAGATGATGTGGCTCATCAAATCTATCCTCAAGCCATTAATGCAGTGGGTTCACGTGATACCTTTGTTGGTCGTATCCGTAAAGACTTGGATGCAGAAAAAGGAATTCACATGTGGGTTGTTTCAGATAACCTGCTCAAAGGTGCTGCTTGGAACTCAGTTCAGATTGCTGAAACTCTTCATGAACGTGGCTTGGTTCGTCCAACAGCTGAATTGAAATTTGAATTAAAATAGTCATATTGTTTAGGAGTTCAGATGAACTCCTTCTTTGAAATAGAGAGGTGTTTCTCATGTCTTATCAAGATTTAAAAGAGTGTAAAATCATCACAGCCTTTATTACCCCCTTCCATGAGGATGGTTCCATCAATTTTGATGCCATTCCAGCCTTAATTGAGCATTTATTAGCGCATCATACGGATGGAATTCTTCTCGCAGGGACCACTGCTGAGAGTCCAACCTTGACCCATGATGAGGAGTTGGAACTGTTTGCGGCTGTACAAAAGATTGTCAATGGACGTGTGCCTTTGATTGCGGGTGTGGGTACCAATGATACGCGTGACTCTATCGAGTTTGTCAAAGAAGTAGCAGAATTTGGTGGTTTCGCAGCTGGGCTTGCTATTGTTCCTTACTACAACAAACCTTCTCAAGAAGGGATGTATCAGCACTTTAAAGCCATTGCAGATGCTTCTGACCTGCCAATTATTATCTATAACATTCCAGGACGTGTGGTTGTTGAATTAACTCCAGAAACTATGCTTCGTTTGGCTAACCATCCAAATATCATTGGTGTCAAAGAATGTACTAGCTTGGCTAATATGGCTTATTTGATTGAACACAAGCCAGAGGAGTTCTTGATTTATACAGGTGAGGATGGAGATGCTTTCCATGCCATGAACCTTGGTGCGGACGGGGTTATTTCTGTTGCCTCTCATACAAATGGGGATGAAATGCACGAGATGTTTACTGCCATTGCAGAAAGCGATATGAAGAAAGCCGCAGCTATTCAACGTAAATTCATTCCTAAGGTCAATGCCCTCTTCTCTTATCCAAGTCCTGCTCCAGTTAAGGCCGTTCTTAACTATATGGGATTTGAAGCTGGACCAACTCGTCTACCTCTTGTTCCAGCAACAGAAGAAGATGCCAAACGTATTATCAAGGTTGTTGTAGATGGTGACTACGAAGCGACTAAGGCAACTGTAACAGGTGTCTTAAGACCAGATTACTAATAATTACAATAAAATCCATGACCGAAACAACGATCATGGATTTTCCTATTTTCCTAAACAGAATTGGCTAAAGAGTTGGGTGATGAGTTCATCTGGAGCAGCATCCCCAGTGATTTCTCCTAGGATTTCCCAAGTACGAGTTAAATCCACTTGAAGTAAATCAACTGGCATACCTAGTTCAAGACCTTCATTAACAGCTTGTAGGCTTTCAACAGCCTTCTCAATTAGGGAAATGTGACGGGCATTAGACAAGTAGGTAGCATCTTGCTCAACCAAACCAGCATTTTCAAAGAAGAGGTTGTTAATACGTTCTTCAATCTTATCAATATTTTGGTTTTTAAGGACTGAAATACGAATAACGTCTTCAGGTAGTTCCGAAGTTTCAATCGCTTCAGGCAGGTCGGTTTTATTAAGAAGAATAATACGGTTTGTATCTTGGCTAATCTCAAGAAGTTGTCGGTCTTGGGTAGTTAATGACTCGCTAGCGTTTAGCACTAGCAGAACCAAGTCAGCTTCCTTAAGGGCTTTTTTTGAACGCTCAACACCGATTTGTTCAACGATATCATCCGTTTCACGAATACCAGCTGTGTCAATCAATTTTAGAGGAACACCGTTGATGTTGACGTATTCTTCGATAACATCTCGAGTAGTACCAGCAATATCGGTTACGATTGCCTTGTCTTCACGCAAGAGGTTGTTGAGAAGGCTTGATTTCCCAACGTTAGGACGGCCGATGATAGCTGTTGAAATTCCCTCACGGAGGATTTTACCGCGACGGGCTGTCCTAAGGAGATTGGTTAGCAATTGCTCAAACTTCATAGTCTTATCACGGACAACGGCAGTAGTGGCTTCCTCAACATCGTCATACTCAGGATAATCAATATTAACCTCGACTTGGGCAAGAGTATTGAGGATTTCTTGACGGGTATTATTAATCAGCTCAGAAAGGGAACCGTCTAATTGTTTAACTGCAATGTTCATAGCCTTGTCTGTCTTAGCACGGATGATGTCCATAACGGCCTCAGCCTGCGTCAAATCTACGCGACCGTTTAGGAAGGCACGTTTAGTAAATTCACCAGGTTCAGCCAATCGAGCTCCTTCACGAATCGCTAGTTGTAATATTTCATTAGTGACTGCAATCCCACCGTGAGTGTTAATCTCGATAATATCTTCACGAGTGAAGGTCTTTGGAGATTTCATAGCCCCAACCATAACCTCGTCCATGACTTTTCCTGTCTGAGGGTCAACGATGTGACCGTAGTTGAGAGTGTGGCTGGCAACCTTGTTAAAGTCTTTTCCTTTAAAAATCTTTTGCGCAATAGCAAAACTTTCTGTTCCGCTCA
>CAURCY010000086.1:0-5563 GCA_963523355.1 uncultured Streptococcus sp. | reverse complement strand
GTTTTTTCAAACCTACTTCTGGGAAATTGATTTTTAATTCCTGCGTAGCACCGCTTCCTGAAACTTCCAGAACAGTTCCCTCCCCCCATTTTTTGTGGAGGGCAATGTCACCAATGGACCAATTTACCTCACTAGACGCTGATTTTGTTCCAGCTGTAAATTGACCAAATGGGAGACCGCTTGACTGGATAGTTTTTGGTGCCACACCGCGTTTACGGTCTTGAAGGGCCTGCGCCAAACTCATACCTTGACCAAAGGCAAGACCACCACTGCTATAAGATGCCTTAAAGCTTGTATTTGCTGGACGAGCCAGACCTTGATACTCAAGTAAGTCTGAGCTGATTTCGTTAATAAAACGAGTCGGACGGTTGTAGTTGGTACGACCAAAAAGCAGGCGTGAGTTGGCATTGGTCAGATAGAGAATTTTCTCTGCACGCGTAATTCCTACATAGGCCAGACGGCGTTCTTCTTCTAATTCATCTGGATCTTCAGCCGCACGGCTAAGCGGAAAGACATTTTCTTCCATCCCAATCAAAAATACAACTGGAAACTCGAGACCTTTGGCAGCATGCAGGGTCATCAGGGTCACTTCTGATGTCTCCTGACTACCTGAATCTGTATCCGCAATCAAGGCTAAATCATTTAAGAAACGACTCAGTTTGTCCAGACCAGTTTCCTCTTCTGGCCCATCAGAGGTGTCATCAAAGTTTTTCGTCACAGAAAGGAACTCTTCGATATTTTCAACCCTAGCCTTGCTTTCTAAAGTCGCTTGAGCATTTAGAATATCGACGTAACCTGTTTTTTCTAGGACGGCCTCAACCAACTCTGTAATATTTAATTGATCTAGCTGCTCTCGTAAATCTAGAATCATATTAGCAAAATCCCAGATAGACTGGGCTACTTTACCCTTGATACCAGATAACATGATATTGGCTGAAGCATCTAGCATAGACATGTCTTGCATATTAGCAAAGTCACGAATTTTCTCAACAGTACCTGGGCCAATTCCTCGTTTCGGTTCGTTGATAATACGTTCAAAACTGATATTGTCACTCAAATTGGCAATAAGATTGAGGTAAGCGATAATATCTCGGATTTCCTTACGGCTGTAGAACTTGGTTCCGCCAACCATGGTATAAGGAATATTTGACTTGAGCAAGGCTTCCTCAATAGTACGGGACTGCGCATTAGTACGATAGAGAACTGCAAAATCCTTGTGAAGGAAGTTTTGACTGCGACTAAGTTCATCGATGGTTTTGGCTACAAATACAGCCTCATCTAGCTCATCATTGGCACGATAGTAAACGATTTGTTCCCCATCAGCGTTTTGAGTCCAGAGATTCTTAGGACGGCGGTTTTTATTGTTTTTAATGACCTCGTTGGCCGCTTGGAGAATGGTTTTAGTTGAACGGTAATTCTCCTCCAACAAAACAACCTTGGCTTGGGGATAATCCTTTTCGAAGTCCAAGATATTCTGCATATCAGCACCACGCCAACCGTAGATAGACTGGTCCGCATCCCCAACCACACAGATATTTTTAAAACGGGAAGCCAAGAGTTTGACCAGTTGGTACTGAGCATGGTTGGTATCTTGGTACTCATCAACGTGGATGTATTGAAATTTCTGCTGGTAATAAGTCAAAACATCAGGATTTTGATCAAAAAGACGCAAGGTCAGCATAATCAAATCATCAAAGTCAACCGACTCCGACTGACGAAGCTCTTTTTGATAAGCCGTGTAACACTGGGCCACGATTTGCGTATACATATCACCAGCTTGGGCAGCATAGGCAACTTCATCAATCAGGTCATTCTTAGCATTTGAAATTGTTCCTAAGATGCTTCGTTCATTCCATTTTTTAGGATCCAAGTTTAACTGCTTGAGAATGCGTTTCATGAGCGTTCGCTGCTCTCCTGGATCGACAATTGTAAAATTACGATTGTAGCCAATATGGTCCGCATCGCGACGCAAAATACGAACACACATGGAGTGGAAGGTCGCAATCAGACAGTCCTGAGTCGCTGGATTGAGGCTATAAGCACGCTCTTTCATCTCACGCGCAGCCTTATTAGTAAAGGTAATGGCCAAGATATTCCAAGGATTGACCAGCTTTTCATCAATCAAATAAGCGATACGGTGGGTCAAAACACGAGTCTTTCCAGAACCAGCCCCTGCCATGATTAACAAGGGACCTTCTGTCGTTTGCACCGCCTCAGCCTGACGGTCATTCATTCCATTTAATAATGCGTTCATCTTCTCTTCCTTACTCTTGAAGTCAATATTTCTATTATATCAGAATTCAGGGAAAATATCTTTACCTAGACTGGTTACGTGTAGAAGG
The DNA here is from genome assembly GCA_963523355.1 of uncultured Streptococcus sp. Classification (GTDB taxonomy): domain Bacteria; phylum Bacillota; class Bacilli; order Lactobacillales; family Streptococcaceae; genus Streptococcus. The sequence goes on along the minus strand of CAURCY010000086.1, from coordinate 3,221 downwards.
CAACTTCTTATATCTAGATAAAAAATGAGCTTGGATAGTATTTCCAAACTCATTTTTTACTCAATGAAAATCGAAGTGCAAACTAGGAAGCTAGCCGCAGGCTGTACTTGAGTACGGCAAGGTGAAGCTGACGTGGTTTGAATTTGATTTTCGAAGAGTACAAAGTCAATTACAATATACTAGAACAAACCTAGGACTGTTCCATCGCTTTCAACATCCATATTGAGAGCTGCTGGTCGTTTTGGAAGTCCTGGCATAGTCATGACATCACCAGTTAAGGCAACGATGAAGCCTGCACCTAATTTTGGTACCAATTCACGAATGGTAATTTCAAAGTTTTCAGGTGCTCCAAGTGCATTTGGATTATCTGAAAAACTGTATTGAGTTTTAGCCATACAGATTGGCAATTTGTCCCAACCATTTTGAACGATTTGAGTGATTTGTGTTTGAGCTTTCTTTTCAAAGTTCACTTTACTACCACGGTAGATTTCAGTAACAATCTTTTCAATCTTTTCTTGAACAGAAAGGTCATTGTCATACAAACGTTTATAGTTAGCTGGGTTTTCAGCAATAGTCTTAACAACTGTTTCAGCAAGTGCTACTCCACCTTCTGCACCATCAGCCCAGACACTAGCCAATTCAACTGGTACATCGATTGAGGCACAAAGTTCTTTCAAGGCTGCAATTTCAGCTTCTGTATCAGATACAAATTCGTTAATAGCCACAACTGCTGGAATACCGAACTTACGGATGTTCTCAACGTGGCGTTTCAAGTTGGCAAAACCGGCACGAACAGCTTCTACGTTTTCTTCTGTCAAAGCGTCTTTAGCCACACCACCATTCATTTTAAGGGCACGAAGGGTTGCGACAATGACAACTGCATCTGGAGAAGTTGGCAAATTTGGTGTCTTAATATCAAGGAATTTCTCAGCACCGAGATCTGCACCAAAACCAGCTTCAGTAACTGTATAATCAGCCAAGTGAAGGGCTGTAGTCGTTGCCAAGACAGAGTTACATCCGTGAGCAATATTGGCAAATGGACCACCATGTACAAAGGCAGGTGTACCGTAAATTGTCTGCACCAAGTTTGGCTTAATAGCATCCTTCAAGATCAATGCTAAAGCACCTTCAACCTGCAGATCACCAACAGAAACAGGTGTACGGTCATAGCGATAACCGATAACGATATTAGCCAGACGGCGTTTCAAGTCCTCGATGTCTGTTGCCAAGCAAAGAATTGCCATGATTTCGGAAGCAACTGTAATATCAAAGCCATCCTCACGCGGAATACCATTTAGAGGACCACCAAGTCCAACGGTCACATGGCGAAGAGCACGGTCATTCAAGTCCACTACACGTTTCCAGAGGATACGACGTTGGTCAATTCCTAACTCATTTCCTTGGTGTAAGTGGTTGTCAATCAAGGCAGAAAGCGCATTGTTGGCAGTTGTAATGGCATGCATGTCCCCCGTAAAGTGGAGGTTGATGTCTTCCATTGGCAGAACTTGAGCATAACCACCACCAGCTGCCCCCCCCTTAATTCCCATTACTGGACCAAGAGATGGTTCGCGAATAGCAATCATGGTTTTCTTGCCAATCTTATTCAAGGCATCCGCAAGACCAATGGTAATGGTTGATTTTCCTTCACCTGCAGGTGTTGGGTTGATGGCAGTAACCAAAATCAATTTTCCAACTGGATTGCTCTCAACTGCACGAATTTTATCAAAGCTGAGCTTAGCCTTGTACTTTCCATACAACTCCAAATCATCGTAAGAAATACCAAGTTTCTCTACAACATCAACGATTGGCTTCAACTCAATACTCTGTGCGATTTCAATATCTGTTTTCATTCAAAACTCCTCTAACCTCTTATATGATAATTCATTATAACACAAAACAAGATTTTTAACATCCTAAAACTCTCTAAACGTTCGTAAATATCCCTATTTTTAAGGTTTTTAGAGTCCTTTCTTAAATTTTATATGGCTTTATAGTTTGAAACTATATTCTTTCCTTTTACCAAATTTTTATTGCTTTCATTTTACTTACCGTTTATTTTTGTGTACAATAGTGCTATGAAAATTTTAGTTACATCGGGCGGTACCAGTGAAGCTATCGATAGCGTCCGCTCTATCACTAACCATTCTACAGGTCGCTTGGGGAAAATCATCACAGAAACCTTGCTTGCTGCAGGGCATGAAGTTTGTTTGATAACAACAAAACGAGCTCTGAAGCCAGAAGCCCATCCCAACCTAAGCATTCGAGAAATTAACAATACCAAGAACCTTCTACTAGAAATGCAAGAACGTGTTCAGGATTATCAAGTCTTGATTCACTCAATGGCGGTATCCGACTACACTCCTGTTTATATGACAAGTCTAGAGGAAGTTCAGTCTAGCTCCAATTTGGAAAAATTTTTAAGCAAGCAAAATCATCAAGCTAAGATTTCTTCGACTGATGAGGTTCAGGTTTTATTCCTGAAAAAAACACCTAAAATCATATCCCTAGTCAAAGAATGGAATCCTGCTATTCATCTGATTGGCTTCAAACTGCTGGTTGATGTCTCTGAGGATTATCTCATCGAGATTGCTAGAAAAAGTCTTATCAAGAACCAAGCAGACTTGATTATCGCAAATGACCTGACTCAAATTTCAGCAAACCAGCATCGTGCAATCTTTGTTGAGAAAGATTATCTCCAAACAGTTAACACTAAAGAAGAAATTGCAGAACTCCTCCTTGAAAAAATTCAAGCCTGTCATTCATAGAAAGGAAAACTATGTCAAACATTCTCTTGGCTGTAACGGGCTCAATCGCCTCTTACAAGTCGGCAGATTTAGTTAGTTCGCTTAAAAAACAAGGCCATCAAGTCACTGTCTTAATGACCCAGGCTGCTACAGAGTTTATCCAACCTTTGACTCTACAGGTCTTATCACAGAATCCTGTCCACCTGGATGTCATGAAGGAACCCTATCCTGAACAGGTTAATCATATCGAACTTGGAAAAAAGGCGGATGTATTCATCGTGACCCCTGCAACTGCTAACACTATCGCAAAACTAGCCCTTGGCTTTGCGGACAACATGGTGACCAGTACAGCTTTAGCCTTGCCAAGTCATATTCCCAAACTAATAGCTCCTGCTATGAATACAAAAATGTATGACCATCCAGCAACTCAGGCTAATCTGAAAACATTAGAAACCTACGGCTATCAGCTGATTGCTC
>CAURCY010000085.1:0-5764 GCA_963523355.1 uncultured Streptococcus sp. | reverse complement strand
AGAAAACGGGATTAAATTATTTTTTTTCATTCTAAACCTCTTGCGCATTATTATATCACAAATGCCCTTAAAAAGCGACCCTTTAAAAGATGCAAGCCCTTCTTTCATGATTGATTTCTCTAACTTCAGACACAAAAGGAGGAGGGGATCATCACCCTCCTACCCACGTGTTCAGATCACTAACACCTAACGTTCCACGATAAGGGCAGTCCCCATCCCTCCTCCGATACAGAGAGTTGCTAACCCAGTTTTAGCATCTCGTTTCATCATCTCATGTACCAGCGTTACTAGGATACGGCAACCGGAGGCCCCAATTGGGTGACCAAGAGCAATGGCGCCACCATTGACATTGACAATATCTGTGTTGAAACCAAGTGTTTTACCAACCGCACAAGCCTGAGCAGCAAAAGCTTCATTTGACTCAATCAAGTCGAGATCATCAACTGTCAAATTGCCTTTTTCAAGAGCCTTGCGAGTCGCATAAATCGGTCCACATCCCATCATCTTAGGATCCAAACCTGCACTTGCATACGAACGAATGCGGGCAATCACTGAAAGTCCTAATTCTTCAGCTTTTTCAGCACTCATGATTAAGACAGCTGCTGCCCCGTCATTGATTCCTGAAGCATTTCCCGCTGTGACAGAACCGTCTTTTTTGAAAATAGGACCTAGCTTAGACAAACTCTCCAAGCTAGCATCTTTTCTAGGATATTCATCTGTATCAAAAACGATAGGATCGCCTTTGCGTTGAGGAATGACAACTGGAATAATCTCTTCTTTAAAGCGGCCAGATTCTATAGCTGCAACTGCTCGTTTTTGTGACTCTAAAGCAAGAGCATCTTGCTCTTCTCGACTGATGCCATATTCTTCAGCCACACTCTCAGCTGTAATCCCCATATGGTATTCGTTAAAGGCATCAGACAAACCGTCCTTAATCATGGTATCTACCACTTTCGAATCTCCCATACGACCACCCCAACGGAAACTTGGCAAAACGTATGGAGCCTGACTCATGTTTTCTGCACCACCAGCTACGATAATATCTGCATCGCCACATCGAATCGCTTGAGCAGCCAACTGCACGGCCTTCAAACCGGAACCACAAACCTTATTGATGGCAAAGGCTGGTGTAAATTCAGGGAGTCCTGCATGAACGCTCATTTGACGAGCTACGTTTTGACCTAAACCTGCGCCTAGGACATTCCCCATAATCACTTCGTCTACCTGCTCTGGTTTGACATTGGCTTTTTCCAAAGCACTCTTAATAACCAAAGCTCCCAAATCAACAGCTGAAACATTCTTCAAACTTCCTCCAAAGGAGCCTATTGGAGTTCGCACTGCTGAAACAATCACCACGTCTTTCATAACTGCCCCCATTTATACCTTTTATAATAATGCAATATAAAAATGGTTTACACTGGTGTAAACCACTTTAAAAATTCTATTTTATGATTCTTTTACTTCTAACAAACCAACTTCACCATCTTCACGGCGATACAAAACATTAGTTGTTTGATCTTCTACATCTACATAAATAAAGAAATCATGTCCCAATAAATCCATTTGAAGAAGGGCTTCTTCTAAATCCATTGGCTTCAAATCAATTTGTTTTGAACGAACGACTTTGGGTTGCACAACATCTGCATCTTCAACTAGAGCATCTGTAAAGAGTTGACTTGTCGCAACTTTACTTTTATTCTTACGTTCGATTTTAGTTTTATTTTTACGAATCTGACGTTCAATTTTATCTGTTACAAGATCGATAGAACCATACATATCTTGAGAAATATCTTCAGCACGAAGAGTGATAGATCCAAGTGGAATTGTTACTTCAACCTTTGCTGTTTTTTCACGGTAAACTTTCAAATTCACACGTGCATCCAACTCCTGCTCAGGTTGGAAATACTTTTCGATCTTTTCGAGTTTAGAAACTACATAATCACGAATTGCTTCTGTTACTTCTAGGTTTTCACCACGGATACTATATTTAATCATATAAGTACCTTCTTTCTAAACATTTTTGTTTTTCTAACTATATTATAACGCTTTCATTTTCATTTTGCAAATTTTTTCCTCATCTTACAAGGGAAAAAGTTTTAACTTCCAAAGCACCTGCTTCTTCCAAAAGTCGTTTCACACGATTCACAGTTGCCCCTGTTGTATAGATGTCATCAATCAGCAAAATCTTCTTAGGAAGTGAGATTCCATCTTTAATAAAAAATGGAATTTCAGTAGCTAACCTTTCCAAACGGCTTTTAGAAGAACTAGCGCTCTCTTCTCTTTTTCCTAATATATCTTTAAAAGAAAAGCCTGCTGCCTCAACCAAACCTTCAACCTGGTTAAATCCCCTCTCAAGCAATCTTTCAGGACTTAGGGGAATCAAAACAAATTGATAACCTCTATACTTTTTCAGCTCTTCAGCAAGAACAGAAGCAAAAGCCTTTCTAAGTAGAAAATCGCCATCAAACTTATATCGACTGAAAAAGTCTTTCATAGCTTGATTATAGGTAAAGATTGCCTTATGATCAACCTGAATTCCTTCTTTACACCAAAGTTTACAATCTTGACACTTAGTTGACATGCCTTTTTTCATACAGTTTGGGCAATAATTCTCACCAATCTTCTCAAAACTAGAAGCACAAGCTGAGCAAAGATAACTGCAGTCATCTTTTAAAATGAAGAGACTGCTAAAAGTCAGTTCACTCTTTGTAGTCTGGTCACATAGTAAACAGTTCATAACCCTGCCTCCTTGTTCATCTGCTTGATTTCCTTGATTGCCTTTTTGATGGAAGCATTTAATCCATCATGAAAGAAGAGCAACTCACCAGTTGGTCTATCCATACTGCGTCCAACTCGCCCTCCAATCTGAATCAAACTAGACTTGGTAAAGAGACGATGATTAGCTTCTACTACGAAAACATCTACACAAGGGAAGGTAACTCCGCGTTCCAATATTGTCGTACTGATCAGTATCGTCAACTCTCCATCTCGAAAAGCTTGCACCTGCTCTAATCGATTTTCTGTGACAGAAGATACAAAACCAATTTTCTCATCTGGGAAATACACCTGTAGTGTTTCTTTTAGTTTTTCGCCTTTCTTAATCTCTGATGTAAAAATTAGCAATGGATAACCTGTTCTTCTCTGTTTCTCAATATAAGTCTTTAACTTGGTTGATAACTGGCTTTTCTCTAAACAGCGATTAAAATCCGATAACCAGACTGGTTTAGGAATAATCAAAGGATTTCCATGAAACCGTCTCGGCAAGCTTAATCGTTTTAATTCTCCTGTGCGAACCTTCCTATCTAACTCATCTGTAGAAGTTGCTGTAAGGAATATCCTCAATCCATCCTCCTTTACACTATTCTTTACAGCATAGTAAAGCATAGTGTTGTCAACATAAGGAAAGGCATCTACCTCATCCACTATCAACAAATCAAAAGCATGATAAAATTTTAATAACTGATGAGTTGTTGCAATTACTAAGGGAGTTCGAAAATAGGGCTCTGATTCGCCATGGAGTAGCGCTATATCGCAAGCAAAGTCATTCTGCAGTCGCTTATACAGTTCTAAACATACATCAATTCGAGGACTGGCCAAACAAACTGCACCACCATCATCAATCACTTTAGCTACAACTTGATAGATCATCTCTGTCTTTCCAGCTCCTGTCACAGCATGAACTAAAGTCGGTTCTTTCTTTTCGACTGCTCGAATCAACCCCTCTGATACCTTTTCCTGAAAAGGGGTTAACTGACCACACCATTTGAGAACATCTTGCTTAGGAAAATCTTCCTGCGGAAAATAGTACAAAGCTTGATCACTCCTGACTCGCTTCATCAGCAAACACTCCCTACAATAGTAGGCACCAATAGGCAAATACCATTCTTCTAGAATCAAACTATTACAACGTTGACAAAACAGTTTCCCCTTCTCTTTTCTCATTGCTGGCAGTCTCACTGCTTCCTGTCGTTCTTCTTCCGTTAATTCTTTCTCAGTAAACAAGCGACCGAGATAATTTGGATTTACTTTCATACTTTAATATTCGTAAAAATATAGCGCTTTAGGTAATTTTTTAGTACAATTAAATCATGGAATTTAGAACAATTAAAGAGGATGGGCAGGTCCAAGAAGAAATCAAAAAATCACGCTTTATCTGTCATGCCAAGCGTGTCTATAGTGAAGAAGAAGCTCGTGACTTTATCACTGCTATCAAAAAAGAACACTACAAAGCCACCCATAACTGCTCTGCTTTTATTGTAGGGGAACGCAGTGAGATCAAGCGTACGAGTGATGATGGCGAACCTAGTGGTACTGCTGGAGTCCCTATGCTTGGCGTCTTAGAAAATCATAATCTTACCAATGTCTGCGTAGTAGTTACTCGTTACTTTGGTGGAATTAAGTTAGGCGCTGGAGGTTTGATTCGTGCTTACGCAGGTAGTGTGGCCTTGGCTGTCAAAGAAATTGGCATTATTGAAATCAAAGAACAGGCTGACATAGCCATTCAGATGTCTTACGCTCAGTATCAAGAATATGGCAATTTCCTTAGAGAGCATCATCTCATGGAGCTGGATACAAACTTTACAGATCAAGTTGATACAATGATTTATGTTGATAAGGAAGAGAAAGAAAATATTAAGTCTGCTCTTGTAGAGTTTTTTAATGGAAAGGTTACTTTAACAGATCAAGGTTTACGAGAAGTTGAAGTTCCTGTAAACTTAGTGTAAATAAAGGAGAAATACATGGTGTTTGGAAAATTTATTCAAGGACTTGCTGGTAACTTCAGCGAGGAAAACAAAGAGACTCTTATCAAAGAATATGGTCAATATCTACTAGAGAATGAAGAAATTCAAAGTGGATATAAACTTATTCGCGATTCCATCATCTTTACAAATATTCGTATTATTTTTACAGATAAGCAAGGTGCCACTGGTCGCAAGGTGTCTGTTAAGTCACTCTTTTTGATGAACATTGTAAACGTTGAAATGGAAACTGCTGGAGCAGGTATAGATGATAGTGAGATTACGATTACTTATTTAGAAAATATCTCTCTTAAAGCACATAATGAGCATCTGAGTTTCCATAAATTTGAATTCCCTAAAAAAACGGACATCCTCCCTCTTTACACCTATTTATTAGAATTGGCTTATCACAATCGATTAAAAATTAATGGCTTAGACCTTTGATATAAAAAAATCCTATCACTTTGATAGGATTTCTATATTTTACAAATAGCCTTAAGCGCGTTATACTAGTATCATCTTATACAAAGAGGTATATCTATGACTATTTATAATAATATCACTGAACTTATTGGACAAACACCGATTGTTAAACTCAACAACATTGTTCCAGAGGGTGCTGCAGACGTCTATGTTAAACTAGAAGCTTTTAACCCTGGATCGTCAGTAAAAGACCGTATTGCCCTTAGCATGATTGAAAAAGCAGAACAAGATGGTATTCTAAAACCGGGTGCTACTATTGTTGAAGCAACGAGTGGAAACACTGGTATCGGTCTTTCATGGGTTGGTGCCGCTAAAGGATATAAAGTTGTTATCGTCATGCCTGAAACGATGAGTGTGGAACGACGCAAGATTATCCAAGCCTATGGTGCTGAACTCGTCCTTACTCCTGGTAGCGAAGGAATGAAAGGGGCTATTGCCAAAGCTCAGGAAATCGCCGCTGAACGAGACGGCTTCCTTCCACTCCAATTTAATAATCCAGCTAATCCAGAAGTACACGAAAGAACAACAGGAGCTGAAATACT
>CAURCY010000084.1:0-5778 GCA_963523355.1 uncultured Streptococcus sp. | reverse complement strand
TGGGCAGAGAAGTTTGTCGCGCTTGGCATGACTATTTCCTTCTCAGGAGTGGTGACTTTTAAGAAAGCAACTGACATCCAAGAAGCAGCTAAAGAGTTACCTTTGGACAAGATTTTGGTGGAAACGGATGCGCCTTACTTAGCACCTGTACCCAAGCGTGGTCGTGAAAACAAAACAGCCTATACTCGCTATGTAGTGGACTTTATCGCCGACTTGCGTGGTATGACGACAGAAGAGCTAGCGGCGGTAACAACTGCAAATGCGGAGCGAATTTTTGGATTGGATAGCAAATAATGAAAGAAAAAATTTCTCAAGTTATCGTGGTCGAAGGGCGCGATGATACGGCCAATCTCAAACGTTACTTCGATGTAGAGACCTATGAGACCCGAGGTTCTGCCATCAATGATCAGGATATAGAGCGGATTCAGCGCTTGCACCAACGTCATGGAGTCATTGTCTTTACAGACCCAGATTTTAATGGGGAGCGGATTCGTCGCATGATTATGACGGCCATTCCAACAGTTCAGCATGCCTTCCTCAAACGAGATGAAGCTGTTCCCAAGTCCAAAACCAAGGGACGTTCTCTGGGAATCGAGCATGCCAGCTATGAAGATCTGAAAACGGCTCTAGCTCAGGTGACAGAACAATTTGAACATGAGAGTCAGTTTGACATCAGTCGTAGCGACTTGATTCGCCTTGGTTTTCTAGCAGGGTCAGACAGCCGTAAGCGCAGAGAATATCTAGGAGAGGCTCTCCGAATCGGCTATTCCAACGGCAAGCAACTCCTCAAACGCCTAGAGTTGTTTGGGGTCACCTTGGCGGAAGTGGAAGAAGCTATGAAATCTTATGAGTAGGAAAGATGTAGCCGTTACAATTTTTTAAGTTTCACAGTATTTTTCGAAGCAGGTAGAAGAGGAGGCGTCTAATGTTAATTGGTCAAAAAATTAAAGAGATTCGGATAGAAAAAGGAATTAGTCGTCCAGATTTTTGTGGAGATGAGCAAGAACTGACAGTTCGTCAACTGTCGCGAATTGAAAGTGGAGCTTCGCAACCGAGTTTTCCCAAGTTAGACTATATTGCTCGCCGGTTAGGAGTTCCAGCTTATAGCCTTATGCCGGATTTTTCAGCTCTTCCTTCTGCTTATTTAGAATTGAAATACCAGATTTTACGTGAACCAATCTATGGTAAAGAAGAGGAGTATGATAAGAAGGAAGCGTGTTTGGAAGAGATAGAGGATTTATTTTATGAGCAACTTCCTAATGAGGAAAAAATATGGTTTGAAGCTACTAGAGCAACGATAGATGTTATTCGAAGCGGACGACCAGAATATGGGGAAACCGTACTGGACGATTATTTTAAAATAATTTATGATAAGGAATTGTTTTTGATAAATGAATTAGAAGTTATCAACTTATATTTTGCTATAGTGCTTACAAAGATAAAACAAGGTCAAAATCAGATTGAAGAAATTAACAGAATTCATTCGTTTTTAGTTCGTTTGACAAATCATGTAGAATTAATTGCACCAGAATATCTGTTTGCTTTAAGTAACACTTTGTTTTCGGGTCTAGCCTGTTTGGATAATTTGTCGTCTTATGATTCACTCGGAGCTTATATCTTTAGCCTTAATCATATAATGGAAAAAACACAAGATTTTCAGAAGAAACCAATTATATTAATGTTGGAGTGGAAATTATCTCTAATAATAAACAATGATTATGTTTCTGCCGAACAGTTCTATCAGAAATCGAAGCTATTTGCTGATATAATAGAAAATTCTTATTTAGTTACTATGTTGGAGAAACAATGGCAAGAAGATTTAAAAAAATATTTATAAACATAGTGAATCAGTGACAAAAATGTCCTTGTTCTAGTATTGAAATAGTTCTAAAGTTCGTCTTTAGGACTGTTTTTTATATATAAGCTAAAAATGACACGAAATGGTTCTATTTTAAGGACATTGATGTCCTTTGAGTTTATTTAAGAATAATTTATAATTAATAAAAATGTGAAAGGAGATTACAGTATGAACTTTTTTAGTTTATTTTATTTAGTTACTTGGTGGTTTAAATAAAATTTAGTTATGTCTACTTAGTCTCAAAAAATTTATTCATAACATATAATAAATACAACTTGATAGACTAAATTAGAAAAATAAGGAGAGGATACCATGAGGTGTTGCTTTGAAAAGGTCTATGATCCATGACTTAGTTTTACTTGAATAGAAAATGGACAATATATAATAAATATTTATGATAAAATAAAAAATAGAGGAGTATCAATATGAAACAAACAGTTAAAAAATTAGCCCTTGTAGCGAGCATTGCAGCAACATTAGGTGGAAGTGTAGCAGTAGTATCGGCCGCGGTTAAGTATCCAGATGGTGGTGTCTGGACGTATGGTTCAGGTGACGGAGGTGCTTACTCAAACTACTATCACTCTTCAGAATATCATAGCTCAACAGTTGTTAGTAGAAAAACTGGTTCATCTGATAAGGGATATGCTGGTGCTGGAGGGACTTCTCGTGCATGGATTCGTACTTCTTGGGGAGAGAAAGTTGCATTCTACTATAATGTTTAGAATGGTATAGCCCTATTGTTTAGCTTTACTTGGTCACCTTCTCACTAAGTGACCAAGTAACTTTTTGGAGGAAATGATGAAACGTTTATTTATTTTGATTTCAATGGTATTGGTATCGCTTTATATGGTGATAACTTCCGTTGACCATCGAGAAGAGATTTTATTTGGTAACTATCCTTCTGTTGATGTGACAGGAATGGTGATAAATCAACCAGTAGCTAGTCGCGAAGAGGTGACAGAGGCTTTGAGTCACTTGGCGGTAGAGCATAATAGTCTCATCGCCCGTCGGATTGTTGAGCCAAATGAAGCTGGAGAAACACGCTTTATCTATGCCACTTATGGTGAGGGAGAGCTTCCAGAAGGTCTGACCATTTCCTCCAAGGAGAGTTCAGAAACGAGTGATTTATTAGGGTCTTACTTGATTGTGTCAGGAAGTTTGGATGGAGTGAGTTTACAGACCACCTTGAAAGAACTTGGTTATCAAGGCTTTGTTTCGAATGGAGAAGATCCATTTTCGATAGTCTTATTATTGGCGGCCACCCCTATGGGGCTACTGAGTCTAGCTATTTTTCTGCTGACCTTTATGAGTCTGACCCTGATTTATCGGATCAAGTCCCTTCGTCAAGCAGGGATTCGCTTAATAGCTGGTGAGAGCTTGTTTGGGGTGGCTCTCAGACCAGTGTTAGAAGATGTGAGACAGCTTATCTGCTCAGTGCTGGTATCCAGTCTTTTGGGATTGGGGATTCTCTGGTATCAAGGTGCCTTGTTTATGGCAACGGTACAACTGGTCATCATTGGTCTTTTGCTTTATGGATTGGCCTTGGTAGGGATTTCTACCTTATTAAGTATCGTGTATCTACTTGGTTTACAAGAAAATAGTCTGGTGGATCTATTGAAAGGGAAACTCCCTCTCAAACGTATGATGACATTGATGATGGTGGGGCAACTCTTGGCCGTGCTGGTGGTCGGCTCGAGTGCGACTGCTCTCCTACCCCACTACCGTGAAATGCAGGAAATGGAGAGAGCTAGCGATAAATGGAGCCAGTCCTCAGACCGTTACCGTCTATCCTTTGGTTGGTCTAGTGCATTTGCCGATGAAGAAGGAATGCGTAAGGATAATCGTGAGTGGCAGACATTTACTGAAGAACGGTTAGCCAATACAGACTCTTTTTATATTATGAGCAATGTTGACAATTTCTCAGATGGAGCAGAAGTGGACCTAGATGGCAATCGTCTCAATGACTACACACCGTCAGGGAATGTCATCTATGTCTCACCGCGCTATCTGATAGAAGAAAAGATTACCGTTTCTTCAGAGTTTATGGATAAGATGCAAAACTTGTCTGAGGGAGAGTTTGGGCTGATCTTGCCTGAGAGCTTGCGAGAGCAGTCTGCCTACTATCAAGGATTATTTACAGATTACCTGCAAAACTTTTCATCTGAAAGTGTAGAAGTGACGAGTCAGAAACACTACCTCCCACAGGTAACGCTAGCTTTTACAGAAACAGGACAGGAACGCTTCCTCTATAACGATGGGTACAAGACGACACGCCAGTACCTAAAAGATCCGATTATTGTAGTTTTAACGCCGCAAGCGACTGGAACAAGACCTGTTGCAGGGATGTTATGGGGAACTACGGCTAATAGTGCCTTGAAATTAGATCAATATCAAGACAGCATCACAGCTCTAAAAGAGCAAGGTCTGTATCACAAGGTCTCTTATTTGGTAAAAAGCCAGCTATTTTTTGCCAAGGTACTAAATGACAAACGGATGGAGTTCTACTCTCTCCTTATTGGGACTATTTTGACTCTATCTACGGCTATCTTGTTATTTGATTCCATGAATCTTCTCTATTTTGAGCAGTTTAGACGGGAGATCATGATTAAACGTCTTTCTGGTATGACAATCTATGAGCTTCATGGCAAGTACTTACTGGCGCAAGGAGGAGTTCTCTTACTTGGGCTAATCCTATCTAGTGTTTTGACAGGAGATAGCTTGATTAGCGCTCTAGTTGTAGCTTTATTTACTCTTAACGCCCTCTTGATTTTAGTAAGGCAGGATAAAAAGGAAGAAGCTGGTAGCATGGCAGTATTGAAAGGAAAATAAGATGATTGATATTCAAGAATTGGAAAAGAAGTTTAATGACCGCGCGATTTTCTCTGGTTTAAATCTCAAGTTGGAGAAGGGCAAGGTTTATGCCTTAATCGGAAAGAGTGGAAGCGGAAAGACGACTTTGCTTAATATCTTAGGAAAGCTAGAAAAGATAGATGGTGGAAGGGTTCTCTATCAGGGGAAAGATTTAAAAACCATTCCCACTCGTGAGTATTTTCGAGACCAGATGGGCTATCTCTTTCAAAATTTTGGACTCTTAGAAAACCAATCAATCAAAGAGAATTTGGATTTGGGCTTTGTTGGTCAAAAAATTTCAAAAGTAGAACGTTTGGAAAGGCAAGTGGAGGCTTTAGAAAAGGTTAATCTAGGGTATTTGGATCTAGAACAAAAAATTTATACTTTATCTGGGGGAGAGGCCCAACGAGTTGCCCTTGCGAAGACTATTTTGAAAAATCCACCCTTGATTTTGGCAGATGAACCAACAGCAGCTCTTGATCCTGAAAATTCAGAGGAGGTTATGAATCTCTTGGTGGGATTGAAAGATGAAAATCGAATGATCATCATTGCGACCCATAATCCCCTAGTCTGGAATAAGGCTGATGAAATCATTGATATGAGGGAGCTTGCTCATGTGTGAAAAAATCCGTATTCGCAGGGTATCTGATTATCCTAGTGCCAGAGGTGGTTTAGAAGATATTCTCATCATGGAAAATATGACCAATCATCTCCTTTTGGTTCAAATCCGAGTGAATGGCTATTTGCTTGATTTTGCTAGCATTGAAGGGCAAAGGCAAAAGCATTATCGTTTGAAAAATTTACCTCAAACGGTTGAACTGACAGTGGATGATGTGGAGGAGGATGTAGATTTGACCCTACCCGAAAATCGAAGTTATCAAGAAGCTGATTTTTTCGAACGTATGTTTCGCGAGAAGCGCTAAGTCCCCCTTTAAAGATTTCCAAGACTATCTTTCTTCACGAGGAAAGATAGTTTTTTGGTATGATTTTCACCCCCAAAATACAAGGGGAATGTGTTACAATAGAAGTAACAGATAATAGAAAAGAGAATAGATGAGAATTGCAGATTA
>CAURCY010000083.1:0-5884 GCA_963523355.1 uncultured Streptococcus sp. | reverse complement strand
CAATATGAAAGTCCTTTCCAAATCCCTGTAGGGGGCATCTAAATCAACAGGAAAAGCCTTAAAATCAAGGCTTTTTTTCTTGTCTCAAACGGCTTCCTCCTCAAGTATAAAAGCATCTTTTCGCCTTCTCTACTATCTAATCAAACAAAAAAATCTCTTTCAACATTTATAGAAAGAGATTTTTCTTTAGGAGAAATAACTTATTTTTTAATCGATTCGTGATAGCTCCGCTGGCACCGTTAAGTAATAAGTTGCAGTCAAGCTTGCTTCACCTTGATTGACAAAAATCTCGATGGAATTTTTATCTAGAACAACTTCCAATTCTTTAGCTTCAATATCTACATACCGTCGACTAGTGTCCTGTTCTTCTTCACCTAGAATTTTTTGAACAAGATGGTTACGATCAATGTAAACTTGCTGCGCATTACTGTCATAACCAAATTCAAGATAATCTGTATCATTTCCTAAATGGTAATGACAATCTTTATCTATTTGGATTTGATATTGGCCTTTTTTAACAGGGAATTGTCTTAGTTTGCCATCTTCCAATCTTAGAATTCTAGGTAAAGTCATGGCACATGCCCACTTGTGTTCTTGGTCATGGGTTGGAAGGGTACGTCCCCATGTCTGCATCCAAGCAATCAGGATACGACGATTTTGATCGTCCAACAATGTTTGTGGAGCATAGAAGTCTTGACCATGATCAATTTCTTGAACTGATTCTGGGATAAAACGTTTTTCTTCCCAATCCACCTTACCCGTGAACAAAACCGATGAGTTGATGTTATGATATGAGTCTCCCTCACGCTGATAACGCATGGGTGACATAATAAGGCAATCCTTCCCATCTAACTCAAAGTAATCTGGGCATTCCCACATAAAACCTTGATGTTCCACACCTTTTAAAAAGATAGATTCGAACTGCCATTCTACTAGGTTATCGGACCCTAGTAGAACGATACAGCCCACATTATCCTTGTGTTTGGCAGCTACTACAGAGTAATAGCGTCCATCTTTTTCAAAGAGTTTTGGATCACGGAAATCAGCAGCAATCAACTCATCTGGCAAGTCTGCTCCAGTTGCAACTGGATTTTGTTCAATCTTTTCAAAGTGAATCCCATCGTCTGAAAATGCCATATTTTGCACTTGACGGACACCGGCTTCTTCTTCGATATGTCCAGTGTACATGAGCCAGAGGCGATTATCCTTGACAATGGCAGATCCTGAGAAGCAACCATTGCGGTCATAATCTTGGTCAGGAGCAAGTGCCACTGGCAAGTGCTCCCAAGTCACCAAGTCCTTACTTTTAGCATGTCCCCAGTGCATAGGCCCCCAAACACTATTATATGGATAGAATTGATAAAAGAGATGGTATTCTCCACGAAAATAGACAAATCCATTTGGATCATTGATCCAACCAATCTCAGCTGAAAAATGTTCTTCAGGCTTATATTGAGTATTTACGAGATGTTTATTTTCTGCTATAAAACGATTGGCTTTTTCTACTGTAAATGTTTTATTTATCATAAGTATATCCTATTTTATTCCAGTTCCGGAACCACCCAGACCTTGAACAATATATTTCTGAGCGACTACATAGACCAAAATCAACGGAATCGTTGAAATAGTTAATACAGCCATTACCTGATTGATATAAACTGGTTGAGTTGTATTAATAGTTGTAATTGCAACCTGCATTGAAAATTTAGAAGAATCTGTCAAAACCATCAATGGCCAAATATAATCATTCCAGCTTGAAATAAATGATAAAACACCAACTGTAGCAACTGCAGGTTTAGACATTGGAAGCATAATTCTAAAGAAAATTCTAACGATACTTGCTCCGTCCATCTTTGCAGACTCAAGAATCTCTTCTGGAATTGCAATAAAGAAATTCCTAAATAAGTAAATATTAAATACACTCGCCAATCCTGGAATAATAACTGCAAGACGATTATTGACCAAACCTAAGGAATTGATAATGGTAAATTGTGGAATTAACACAGTTTCTACTGGAATAATAAGTAAAGCAAGTAAGAAACCAAACAAAATTTTCTTACCTGAAAAATTTACTTTTGCAAAAGCGAAACCGGCCAGTGCATTGACAATAATAGAACCAATAGCAAACGTTCCAGCATAAAAAATGCTGTTCCCTAGATATGTAAAAATACTAAAGCGCTCAAATACTTCCTGATAAGGTTTAAACCAATCAGCGGGATTTAAACTTGGTAAGAAGGCTTGCCAACTAGTCAAATTTTTATAAACATCCGCTTCTGGCTTCATAGCTGAAACTACCATCCAAACCATAGGAAAAAGGAAGAGTCCTGCCAATAAAGTTAACAGAATATATTCTAAGATTGTTGTTGGTTTAAATCGTTTCATCTTAGTCATCCTCCTTCAGAACGCGACGTTGTACTAAGCTAATCATACCAATTAACGTTGTAAATACTAAAGCGATTGAGCTAGAATATCCTACAAGACGATCAGTAAAACCTTGTTGATAAATATAGTACACCATAGTAATTGTTGAGTTTAATGGCCCACCTTGCGTCATAACCATTGGTTGTACAATCAGCTTAAAAGCAGAAATTAAAGTTGTTAACAATACAAACAGGGCTGTTGGTTTTAGTAGAGGCATCGTGATATAACGAAACTGAGCCCATTTTGAGAATCCATCTAATTCAGCAGCTTCATAGACATCTTGTGGAATATTCTGCATTCCTCCTAAAAATAAAAGCATCTGATAACCTGCACCCTGCCAAGCAGAAACAAAAACAATTGCATACATAGCTTGTTTAGGACTAGTCAAGAAAGGTTGAGAAGCAATACCTACCTTATTTAAAATAGCATTTAATAAGCCACTATTTGGATTTAAAAGATAAAGCCAAAGAATAGAAATAACTACCAAGGACATGACAACTGGAGCAAAAAAAGCCACTTTAAAAAACATATTCCCTTTGCGCTTTTTATTAACAATCAAAGCCATTCCTAAGGCTGCTCCCAATTGAACTGGAATAATCCAAACAACAAATTTCAACGTATTCAAGAAGCTCTTTAAGAAAATCGGATCCTTTATTAATCGAATAAAATTTTCAAGTCCAACAAATTTTCTTTCATCTGGTGTCAACAAATAATAATCTGTAAAAGCGTAATAAATGACCATTCCAACTGGAATTACTAAAAAGATACCTAATAAAATTAAAGCTGGAGCTAAAAAACTATAACCTAGTATGTTATCCTTTATTTTTTCACGTCTTTTTGTATCCACAACAGTTTCTTTACTCATATCCATCTCCTTTAATCATATATATCAAACTAGGCTATTAACAAGAAAGGGGAAGGTAGTTCCAAACATTTTCCTTCCTCCTTCCTTTTTACAGATTATTTGAGTGACTGATCAATAGCAGTTTGCATTTCTTTTGTACGAGTATCCAAGACTTTTTGCACATTTGGATTTTCTTCATAATAGCTAATATCTTGCATTGCTTGTTGAAAAGCACGAGAAACCTGAGGATATGCTACGACAACTGGGCGAGCATGAGCTGTTTTTGAATTTTGTTCCATCAAGAAACGCATTGGTTCGGACACTTTATCTTTGATATTTTCAATTGTAGATTTACGAATCGGAAGGACCGAATTCCCCAAGCTAATAATTTCACTTGATTCTGTATTTGTAGCAAATTTAACAAATTCAGATGCTGCCTCTTTTTTATCAGATTTTGTCGTAACAGCTAATTGCCAACTACCTGAAGGGGATACTAATTTTTTCGTCTTACTAGATACTGGGTAAGGAAGGATACCAAAATCAATATCTTTGTAGTTTGTATTCATGTCAGCAATCGTCCAAGAACCACTCAAAAGCATTGGATACTCTCCTGTTTCAAAACCTTTTTCGACTGGACTAACAGTTGTGTAACCTTCTTTTACAAGATTTTGAATGAATTGAACTGCTTCTACACTCTCTTTTGAGTTGAAGTATCCTTCTGCCTTTGTTCCATCTTCGTTTACGACAGAACCATTATTTGACCAAATCAACGGCATATAAGCATATGGTAACATTTCATCGTTTGAATTAATACGAAAATCAATTGCCGGTTTGTTATAATGATCTTTCAATTTTTTAGCAATCGTATTAAATTCATCCCATGTCCATGGCTTTTCTAGCGTTGGAAGCTCTGATTCCGCAATTCCGGCCTCTTTGAACATTTTTTTGTTGTAATAAACACCAACATTCGATTCAGAAAATCCAAATGCATAGAATTTGCCATCATAAGTTCCTTGTTGTTTAATACTGTCCAAAACATCATCCATATTATTATCTTTTAGATAATCATCTAGCGGAGTAATCACTTTAGATTTTGCATAAGCTGCCGTATTTGGTCCATCAAGGGTAATAACATCTGGAAGACTATTAGTCGTGATAGCAGCATTAACCTTGTCTTCATATCCTCCACCACTACCACTACGAGGAATATACTCAGTTACAACCTTGTACTTACTTTTTCCTGATTGATTAAAGTTATCAACAACTTTTTGCCAAGCTTTTCCTTCATTGGTTTCGTCAGAGAATTGTACCCAGACTTTAATATCATTTGAAGAACTCGCTTGTTTTGAGTTAGTTCCTCCACTACAACCTGCAAGTATAGCTAACGATAGCCCCGCAACAACAGATAACATTGTACCTTTACGCATCATTTTCCTCCTTTTTGAAACGTTTCATTTTTTATTTATTTTTTAAACAAGCCTCTAGCCTGTTTTTGAAACGTTTCATTTGTTGATTATATTATAACAGCGCTTTCATTAATTGTCAAGCGCTTTTTTAATTTTTTTTGTTGTTTTATCTCCCCAAAAATATGTGGGAATTACGATTCGTTTTTCTAGAATCTCTTCCCGCTTAATCATTTTCAGTATCATTGCAACAGATTCTTTTGCCATCATACCAATATCTTGAACTATTGTAGACACTAGATAAGATTGATCGACAGAAGTTTTTAAACCATCAAACCCAATTATCTGGTAATCATCAGGTGCTATTTTCCCCAGTTCTTTCATAACACTAATAACTCTCAGAGCCATCATATCATTTATTGTAAATATACCATCAATTTCTTTATGAGATTGCAAAAAAATTCTTATCTGATCTTCAGGATTTATTAAAGGTTCTTTCATTTCAAAATTATAGACATCTACTCCTAATTCCTTAGCTTTTTCTCTGAATCCTTTACTTCTGAGTATAGTCTCATTCTCATACATATTAATTGAACCAATAAAAGCAAGGTGCTTATTATCCCTTCTAACCAGTTCCTCTGCTGCAGTTTGTCCTCCTTTGTAATTTGCTGAAGTAACATAGCATACATTTTCCGAAAAATGTCTATCTATACTTACAAACGGTAAATCAGATAAAATATATTTGTCAATATCAGAATATGTAATACCAATAATTCCATCCACTTTATTTTGTTTCAACATTTCGATATATTCGATTTCATTTTGTGAATCGCTATCAGCGTTACAAATAAATAATTTATAATTATATTTTAATAACTCTTTCTCAACATGATAGGCAAACTCCGAAAAAAATGGATGCCATATGCTCGGAATAATCAAAGCGATAGTTTCTGTTCTATTCTTTTTCATACCTCGAGCATAATTATCAGGGATATAGTCCAATGTTTTTATAGCCCTTTGAACTTTCCTTAAAGTTACTTCTTTAATGCCTTTTTCTTTATTAATCACACGTGAAACTGTTCCAACACTAACTCCTGCTTCTAAAGCAACATCTTTCATGGTAATTGATTTTCTTTGTTCTACCATATTATCACCTCCTTTCAATATATAGTATCATGCAAACGCTTTTTTAGCAACTATTTCTCAATCATTTTTG
>CAURCY010000082.1:0-5909 GCA_963523355.1 uncultured Streptococcus sp. | reverse complement strand
CATAAGACTCATTCTAGCAAAATTTTGTGTTTTTTTCAAGAAGAGACTCACACAAGAAGTAGCGCAGAAATTAAAAAAGCTGCATCTTCTGCAACTTTTTAATCTGGTGGAAAATAGCCCAACTGCTCAGCGATATGAATCGCCTCCTGCCTGTTAGCCACTCCTAATTTTGAAAAGATATTGGCCAGGTGATTGGAAACTGTACGTTTACTCACATAGACCTTGTCACAGACATCATCAATAGTCAAGCCATTTCTAACCAGTTCTAGTATCTCGATTTCTCGTGGTGTTAGCACCTCTACCATCACTTCATCTGAAAAGATCTTACCTCCTAGATAAATCTTTTCCAGTTTTTTCACCAACTCATCTGGATCCATACTTTTATCTAGAAATCCATAAGCCCCCATAGCTTTAGCTCGGTGTTCATACATCTTTTTGCTGTATCCCGTCAAAATCACAACCTTACTAGAACAACCATTGTCAATAATCTCTTGTGCCAAGGTCAGCCCATCAGCTTGATACAGACTCGTCAGGTTGATGTCAATCAAAATAATGTCGTAGTCATTAAAAGCAATCTCCGAAATAGTCGAAAAATTATCCACTAACTGGACCTTTTTAATGTTTTCCGATAACTCTAAAATCATCTTGATACTTTGGCTAAATAATTTATGATCATCAATTAACAAAATTTTCATAACACAACTCCTTATCAATCGGGAGAGTAATTTCTACACGAAATCTCTTATTATTTTCAAAAATCTGCATTTGACCACCTAAAACACTAATTTTATTAGACATATTTTTCAAGCCATAACCTAAGGATTTTTCTGTTTGAAGGCAGTCATTTTCAGAAATGATAAAAATAGCGTCATCATGCACATCAATCTTCAAAGAAATCCTTCCACCACTAGCGTGCTTAACGGCATTGGTCGCCAACTCCTCAACCAGACGATAGGCAATTTTATCGTAAGGAGATAAAAGCCTAAAGTGAGCAGGAAACTGTGTGACGACTTCATTTTCTGCGTGATAGCGCTTGACAATCCGATTAATCAGCCCTTGATACTGGATGTCTAACTGCTCGTCTGTTTCTACCATTGGCTGATAATAATCCATCCGCTCGCGAATCCGCTGAACCAACTCCTCTGTCACCAGATTGATCTGTTCACCAAAAGCTTGATTGCTACTATATTTATTGAAATTTTTTATTGCCATCACATTTTGCAGGATTTCATTGTGAAGAAATTCGGAGAACTGTTGTTCTGTATCTTCATTTGCCAGCAGATTTTTCACCATACGGTTACGCTTTAAAAAGAGAACTTTTACATAATCCCTAGAATCTAGCATTTCAGCAGAACGAAAGAGGCGAATCAATTCTTCCGAACAAATCCCGAACAATAGTAACATGATATTCAAGACCAAAAAGCTCGTGTTTAAGTCTAGATGAAAGATGATGAAAATGCCTACTAACAAAAACATAACCAGTAAAAACAAGTGTGAAAAAGCTTTTATATAGGACAACTTCAACTCTACTACCTTTTTCTGAAGAGAGTTAATAATTGTTTTGAGATGCAAAAAAGCAAGTATTCCAATAATCTCAAGATACCAGACTAGGTTCATCACTCCTGCGCCCCTCGTATTGATATACAAAAAGAAATAAGAAAGAGGCAATATTAAAGCTAATATCCACAAATTTCGTCTCTGATACTTGAGTCTACTTTTCAACTCTTTATGATATAAAATCAGTAAAATCAAGGGAACAAGGTTTAAAAAGAAAGACGCAAACAAGGACAGAAATAGAAAAATTGAAGGACTTAACAGATACGAACTAATGGTGATTAGTGTCAACACAAAGGACACACTCAACAGTTCTTCTCCTATTTTCTCACCCAGAAAGATAATAGACAGAGAACTATACACCAATAAAAAAGAGTTGAGCGGATGAAGAATATCAAAGAAGTGCAACAGGGTGCTCGCAACTCCTTGATTAAATATGGATTGCCAGCTAATAAGAAACATCATCAGGAGCAACCAAAGTTTCAACTCACTATGCCGAAAGGTCACAATATTACAAATATAGCTAAATACAATTAAAGCAATAAGCAGCAATAAAACCATCTGCAAGGAAAAATCTGTCGAAAAGTCCAGAGGGATCCTATAATAAATATAAATCATTAAAGCTAGATGATTAAAAATCGTCAACCACCACAATAAAAGTGAGTTTTTCGAGAGCGATTTGACAAACTGTTTCATATGTATCCACTTCCTGAACTACTTTAATATTATTATAACACAATACCAGAATTGCAGGATAGGCAACTCTGGTATTTGACTTAATTTTCAATAATTTGCCAACTTACTCTATAAGTCACTAGCAGGTAAAGGACAAAGAGTAAGACCGCTACTCCCAGATAGGTGATATCTATAGAAATGCTGGTATTAGCGAAATTCTCAAAATAGCCCAAAAGAGCGGTACTCAAGGCAAATGCTAGCGGACCTGCGATGACCAGCGGAACCAAGAAATAACTTAGAATCTGTTGCAAAAGAATAAAGCGATTTTGCTTTCTCTTGTTCCCAAGAAGGTATAAGATTTGATAATCATTGACACTATCCAAAGCGCTTGTAGAAGTTTGAAGTGACAAGATACTGAGGGAAATAATGATAAAAATAACACTGACAAAAATCATGACAAAGACAATGACGCCCATAAATCCAAGATAAATCTCAAAAATTCTTCCTTTCGTTTGATAGACGAACGAATTCAACTCTTCTCCATCACGAGTGAAGTAGTATTTTTCAATCCACTGACTCAAGAATGTTTCTACTTCCCGTTTGTCTATATTTTCCTTGAAATTGGCAACATAGGTCGTGTGGTCTTCCGTCAATCCAACTACTACCTTATCTGGTACAATCAAGGTTCCTGAGTCATTTGTAGTTACTGAAGATAAAAAGTAAACTGTTTCAAGTGGCTTTGAAGAGGCAAGATTAAGAGAATAACCGTTAATCATGAGGGTTTTAGTCCTTGATAGAAAGTCCTGGATCTGCTTGGCAGTTCCTTTATAGTTGGCATTGACCAGAAATTGGTTATCTGCCAAGTCAACCGCTTTTTCCCCTTGCAGTTTGCGGAGATGATTGTAGGCAGAAATTCCTAAAATCGGTACTTTTGATTCAGGAAGTTTCTTATCATGCTCCCAGAGATTGCTAGTATCAATCAAATCTTTATAGATTACATCACTAGAATAGCTAGGATAGCTGTACTCTTCTTTGATGACATTAAAGTCAAAGCCATCGGCTTTCAATCTGTCTTTGACAGATTCCTGAGAAAATTGAAACTCTTTACCACGGTAGAGATTGACAGTTACATCATAAGGTGAGTATTTGTTCAGCTCTCGGTTCATAGTCGTATAGGCACTACCACTAAAAACGAGTAAGCTGAGAGCCAGTGTCAAGGTCAAGGATAAGACAGCCAACGTGACCGAATTACTATCAGCTTGTTTTGAAAATTGACGGATTTTAAAAGTGTTTAGTTTGTTATAGTAGGTTTGAGGCAGTTTTCTAAGGGAGACCAAGATAAAATGGCTCAAGGTATTGTAAAATAAAATCACAAAAATCACGAAGACAGATACCAGCAAGATACCCCAGCTTTTCAAGAATGATAGATGGTGATAGTCTGAAAAATAGAGAGCACCAAAACCGATAACAGCTGTCGAAAGAATAAAGAGAAGTGCTTGAAGAACTGGCTTGCCTTTTGCCAAGACAGATTTCTTGACCCCATTTTCTTGAATGAGTGCAATGATATTTTGCTTTCTAAAGGTAAGAATGTCCATGACACCAACAATAAAACTGGTTACCAAATAGGAATAAACTAGTAAGATGACAGACTTACTATCAAAGAAAACCAGATTACCAAAGTAATTAGCCATGAAAAACTCAGATGCAATCTTAGCTAGAATGACCAGTAAGATCACTCCAAGAAAGAAACCTAGAATCAAGGAAAAGATATTGACCAGCATGGTTTCAAAGAACAGGGTACGGATAATCTGCTTCTTCTTCATTCCCAGCGTTGCATAAAGTCCCAACTCTTTCTTGCGCCGTCCCAGCACAAAATTTGTGGCGTAAACGATGAGAAAGGCAATCGCCGATAGAATCAGATAGGAAAGCAAGCCCATGTACTGGCTCATCACCGTCGTCAACATTTCCTTTGCCCCTGATAAACTTTGCATCACTGGATGGCTTGGTAAAGCATTAAAAGCGTAGAGCAAGCTATAAATCAATGTCAGACTGAAAAAATAGATGGTATAAGTCTGTAAATTTCGAAATACATTTCGTAAAATCAATTTTGGATACATACTCTCACCCTCCTATCTGGTACGACTGTAAATCTCTTGCAAATACTGTTCATTAGATAAACTGTTACGTTCCAAATCATCCATAATCTTTCCATCTCTAAGTAGCACCATCCGTGAAGAGTACTTTGCTGCGGCAGGGTCATGCGTAACCAGTAAAATGGTAATACCAAAACTTTTATTGATTTCCTGCAAAAGTGCCATCAGTTTTTCAGAATTGGCAGAGTCCAAGGCTCCTGTCGGCTCATCTGCGATAATCAGTTTAGAATCATCAATCAAGGCTCTAGCAGTTGCCACGCGTTGTCGCTGACCACCTGATAACTGATTAGGAAACTTATCTTTTAAGTTTTGTATGGCCAACTTATCCAAAATTTCCTCAATATTATCCTGATGTTTTTTGATATTTTTCCCCTGAATTTGAAGAGGTAGAACAATATTTTCATAAACTGTCAAGGTTTCCACCAAGTTGTAAGCTTGGAAAATATAGGAAATATTTTTAGCACGATAGTCAGCTAGCTCATTTTCCTTGGCATGGATGATGTCAAAATCTTCAAATCGAATCTCACCTGATGTTGGTTTATCAATCGTTGAAATACAGTTGAGGAGTGTTGTTTTTCCACTACCACTGGCACCCATAATTGCCAGAAAGTCACCTTTTTCAACGGACAAATTCACATCTAATAAAGCATGAACGATATTATCCCCTTGACCAAATGTTTTCGTTAATCCTGTCACGATAAGTTGTTTCATCATTTCATTCCTCCGCTTCTTTATTACTCTCTCATTATACGGTTTCTTTCAAGGTTTTCCATGAGTATTTTGTGCAATATATTTATGCTATAAAAAAAGCCGATACTTTTTTAGGTATCGGTCGATGTTGATTATTTGCGATCGTTTCTTTTTTTCATAAAGTAAACAATCCCTATGACAACAACTCCTAAGACCAGTACAGGTGCATAGAAATTTAGTGTTCCAATAATTCCTTCCATTTTATCCTCCTGTCAAAAAATAGAGAGTTTTATCCACAGCGCACGTTTGGAGAAATACATTCATAAGAATATGCAAACCACCAACCACAACGCCCCTGTGCTGTTAATCTAACAGCCGTACGCCACCCAGCAGCAGATTTACCATCCAATTCTTGGCTATTAATTTCCATAATCCAAAGAATCAATCTCAAAGTTGTCTTGTTTTATCTGTATTTCTCCCGTAAATATAACACCAAATCAAAATGTTGTCAATGTTTTGTAATAAAACACTAGAATTTTCCTTTTGTTTTATCTAACAACGAACATTATTTCTCGTACACTCATAGGAATAGGTGAAACACAATCCACAGAGACCTGCTAGTGTCATTTTAAAAGCTGTGTACCACCAGTTCCTGATTTCCCGGAAAGTTCTTGGTTTTCAACCTCGAAACTAAGAGAATCAATTTCTAAACGATTTGTATTTTTAGCCATAAGGTTGCCTCCTTACTTCTTTTGGATGATCATCTTTACAATAACTAGTATAAACTCTAGTATTGGCTAAGTAATGAGTAAATCGTGCAAGTTTCTTATTTTCGAG
>CAURCY010000081.1:0-5934 GCA_963523355.1 uncultured Streptococcus sp. | reverse complement strand
TCAAGTAATTTCTGCCCTTGAGCGCTTTATCGATGAAGGAACAGAAGCTGAAAGAGCCTTCAAAGCCTTGGTTGCTAAATTAGCTCGTCATAATTATGACCGTCTTGGTTTTGAAGCTAAAGATGGAGAATCAGATGAGGATGAATTGGTTCGTCAGTTGGCTGTTTCTATGATGATTCGCTCAAATGATGCAGAAGCTAGTCAAGTCGCTAGCCAAATCTTCGCGGCTCACAAGGAGAATCTTGCAGGACTTCCAGCAGCTATTCGCTCACAAGTTCTGATCAATGAGATGAAACATCATGAGACTAAAGACTTGTTAGCACTTTATCTTGATACTTATACTCATGCAACAGATGCTGTCTTTAAACGTCAGTTGGCAGCTGCTCTTGCCTATAGTAAAGATGCGGACAATATCCAAACTTTGATTGCTGCTTGGAAGGACAAATTTGTGGTGAAACCACAGGACTTGTCTGCTTGGTATTACCAATTCCTAGCTCACCAAGCAACTCAGGAAACAGCTTGGTCTTGGGCGCGTGAAAACTGGGCTTGGATTAAGGCAGCCCTTGGAGGAGATATGAGCTTTGATAGCTTTGTTATCCTTCCTGCACACGTATTTAAGACTCAGAAACGCTTGGCAGAGTACAAGGAATTCTTTGAACCGCAACTTTCTGACCTTGCTCTTAGCCGTAACATCGGTATGGGAATCAAAGAAATTGCAGCGCGTGTTGACTTGATTAACCGTGAAAAAGCTGCAGTGGAAGTAGTCGTTCTTCAATACGGAAACGCATAAATAAGCCCAAAATAAAAAGAAAACTCAGCTATCTCATGTAAAATGCAGAGAGTTGAGTTTTTTTTAAGGCAAATTTGGTATAATGGTTTTAATAAGGAGGAGTTTCTCATGATAAAAATCTTATTGGTTGAGGATGACCTAGGCCTGTCAAATTCAGTATTTGACTTTTTAGACGATTTTGCGGATGTCATGCAGGTTTTTGATGGAGAAGAAGGTCTCTACGAAGCTGAGAGTGGCGTCTATGACTTGATTTTGCTTGATTTGATGTTGCCTGAAAAAAATGGCTTCCAAGTATTGAAAGAATTGCGTGAAAAGGGAATTACGACACCAGTTCTGATCATGACTGCCAAGGAAAGTTTGGATGACAAGGGACATGGATTTGAACTGGGAGCGGATGATTATCTGACCAAACCTTTCTACCTAGAAGAACTCAAAATGCGGATTCAAGCCCTTCTCAAACGTTCAGGTAAGTTTAATGAAAACACCTTGACTTATGGAAATATTGTAGTTAATTTGTCAACCAATACCGTTAAGGTTGAAGATACTCCTGTCGAATTGCTGGGGAAAGAGTTCGATTTACTAGTTTATTTCCTTCAAAATCAAAATGTTATTTTGCCTAAGACTCAGATTTTTGATCGTCTATGGGGATTTGATAGTGATACAACGATTTCGGTTGTCGAAGTCTATGTTTCAAAAGTCCGTAAGAAATTAAAAGGAACCACTTTTGCAGAGAATTTGCAAACCTTGCGCAGTGTTGGGTATATTTTAAAAGATGTTCAGTAAACTAAAAAAAACATGGTATGCGGATGACTTTAGTTATTTTATCCGCAACTTTGGTGTCTTCACTCTGATTTTCTCTACCATGACTCTGATTATTTTGCAGGTCATGCATTCGAGTCTCTATACTTCGGTGGATGATAAGCTTCATGGACTGAGTGAAAATCCTCAAGCAGTTATTCAGCTTGCTGTAAATAGGGCAACAGAAGAGATTAAAGATTTAGAGAATGCCGCTACAGATACTAGTAAGACTGAGGTGAAGCCCAATGTCAGCTCCAATACGGAGGTCATTCTCTTTGATAAGAATTTTACCCAGCTTCTTTCTGGAAACCGATTTTTGGGATTGGATAAGATTAAGTTAGAGAAAAAAGAACTAGGACATATCTATCAGATTCAAGTTTTTAATAGCTATGGACAAGAAGAAATCTATCGCATGATTTTGATGGAAACGAATATCAGTTCGGTTTCAACCAATATCAAGTATGCAGCTGTCTTGATTAATACCAGTCAGTTGGAGCAAGCCAGTCAAAAGCATGAGCAATTGATTGTGATTGTGATGGCAAGTTTCTGGATTTTGTCTTTACTTGCCAGTCTCTATCTAGCTAGGGTCAGTGTTCGGCCTCTGCTTGAGAGCATGCAGAAGCAACAGTCCTTTGTGGAAAATGCCAGTCATGAGTTACGAACTCCACTCGCAGTTTTGCAAAATCGCTTAGAGACCCTTTTCCGTAAGCCAGAAGCTACCATTATGGATGTGAGTGAAAGCATTGCATCGAGTTTGGAAGAAGTCCGAAATATGCGGTTTTTGACGACAAACTTGTTGAATTTAGCTCGGAGAGATGATGGGATTAAGCCGGAACTTGCAGAAGTTCCAACCAGTTTTTTCAATACGACTTTCACAAACTATGAGATGATTGCTTCTGAAAATGACCGTGTCTTTCGTTTTGAAAATCGCATCCATCGAACGATTGTCACAGATCAACTTTTACTAAAACAACTGATGACCATCCTATTTGATAATGCTATCAAATATACTGAGGAGGATGGTGAGATTGATTTTATGATTTCAGCGACTGATCGTAATCTTTATTTGCTAGTTTCCGACAATGGAGTCGGTATTTCAGCAGAAGATAAGAAGAAAATTTTTGATCGTTTTTATCGAGTGGACAAGGCTAGAACCCGTCAAAAAGGTGGTTTTGGTTTAGGATTATCCCTAGCCAAGCAAATTGTAGATGCCCTAAAAGGAACCATTACTGTTAAAGATAATAAACCAAAGGGAACAATCTTTGAAGTGAAGATTGCCATCCATACACCATCTAAAAAGAAAAAATAAAAATATCGCTCCAGACGGGGCGATATTTTGGATTTATCTTCTACGTTTTCGTTTGATAATAGACCGTTGAACTTTTAAAACAAGTAAGCTGGATCCGATTGCTGCGGCAAAGGCAAGAGCAGTTGATAATTTTAATGCTAAAAAGATAAAACTAAAGATAGCAATACAGATACAAAAAACAGCGATATTAACAAAAAATAGGATTTCCTTGAGATTGGCATCAGATTGTGCTTCAGGTGTATAATCTTGATAGCGAGGAACCTGCTGGCTTAATTCTTCTTGATTGTCTACCTCATAGGATTGTAATTTTCTTACGGGCATTATTCTCTCCTTAACAGTACATACCTATTTTATCATTTTTTCAGCAGAGAATTATTACAGAAAGGTTACAATAAGAATAAAGTCCCTTTTCAAAATCACTTTTCTTGACACCATAATGTGAAAATGATAGGATGGATGGACACCAAATACTTATTAATATTCATAATTGCTTATATTATCAAGGAAATAGAGCTACCAAATGATTCTTTTTTACGAAAATGTGTTTCCTTATTTTCTTGATTTTATTTAATTTGATTAGTGAGATTTGTTTTGAATACAGAGACAGATTTTCTGTCTCCTATTTTTATAGTAGTAGGGTGTCTAATCGATACCTCTTGAAAAGTTAAAGGAGATAAGCATGTATCTTGCTATCAAAGAAATATTACAAAACAAACTTCGATATAGTTTGATTTTAACTACCATTTTTCTTATCGCTTTTATGGTCTTTTTTATGACCAGTCTAGCTCTTGGTCTTGTGCGAAACAACCGAGCCGCTATTGATAATTGGCAAGCGACGGGTGTGGTTTTATCTGACTACGCAAATGATAATTTGACGGCATCTTTTATTCCTGAAAAGGATTATAAGGATAAGAGTTCTAAAGAGGCAGCTCCACTGGGTTATATGTTCGCTGTGACCAATCTAGTCGGTGATAGTGAAAAGGTCAATGTTTCCATCTTTGCTCAGGAGTGGGACTCTTTTATTTCACCTAGTTTGAAGGAGGGGCGTTATCCTGAAGGGGACGATGAGGTGGTTGTGGATCAGTCCTTTGAGAATTATGGAATCAAGCTAGGTGATGCCATTCAACTCAATGGAAGCGAAGTAAGTTACAAGATTGTAGGGCTGACTCAAGGAAATAAATTTTTTACTGAGCCTGTTGTCTTTTCGAGTTTGACAACTTATTGGACCTTACAAGGAACTTTAAAATCTAATAAATCGATCTCTGCCTTGGTATTGAAAAATGATATAGAATTGGCTGGCGATGGATTGAAACAGATTTCCATCCCAAAAATGATTTCGAAAATTCCTGGTTACACACCTCAAGTTAATGTATTTTCAGGGATGATTCTTGCTATGATTATCATTACAGGCTTGATTGTGGGTATATTTGTTTATATCATTACCATACAAAAACTAGGACTTTATGGAATAATGCGGGCTCAGGGAATACAGATCAAAACCATTGTATGGTCTCTTTTCTGTCAAATCTTCTTCCTAGCTGGTATGGGGATCGCTTTAGCCTTGCTTGCTATTGGAGGAGTGATTTTAGTCTTGCCAGCTACCTTCTTTTTCTACCCAAGTTGGATAGCCTACTCTGTCCTAAGTTTGGTGATTTGTTTGATGGCCATGCTAGGTGGTGTCATTTCACTTCCACGCTTGCTAAAGGTGGACCCGATTACTGCGATTGCAGAATAATGAGGAGAATAGTATGACAGCATTGATTGAAATGAATCAAGTGACAAAAACCTACGGGGAAGGAAAGATGACAGTCGTAGCCCTGCATGAGACGAACTTTCAGCTAAATGCGGGAGAGTTCGTAGCTATTGTTGGGCCTTCTGGCTCTGGAAAGACGACTTTTCTAACGACTCTAGGACAACTTCAGGAAGCATCGAGTGGAAAAATTTTAGTTAAGGGGAAGGAAACAGGCAGTTTGACGGAGAAGGAGAAAACAGACCTCCGTTTTAGAGAGTTTGGCTTTATTCTTCAGGCTTCAAACTTAATTCCATTTCTAACGGTCAAGGAACAGCTGGATTTGATTGACAGACTAGATAAGGGAAAAAATAGTAAAAGTGATCGAAAAGAGTTACTTGACTTGTTGGATTTGGAAAAGGTACAAGATCAGTATCCCAAGGCTTTATCAGGTGGCGAACGTCAACGGGCCGCAATTGCTAGAGCGCTTTATAACAATCCAAGTATCGTGCTTGCAGATGAGCCAACAGCAAGTTTAGATACCCAGCGTGCCTACCAAGTAACGGAAATGTTGGCTGCCATTGCCCACGAACAAGGTAGAGGAGTTGTCATGATTACGCACGATACTCGTCTTCTAGATAAGGTGGACCGTGTTTATGTGATGAACGATGGACACCTAGTTGAAGAAACATATAAATAATAAATAGAGTGGACGGTGCTGGCTACCGTTCACTTTTTGATTGCAAACCTTAAAAAATGACTTTGCCTTTTTAGAAAATTCCTAGTATTCATAGCTGATTTTTGAGAAATATGGTATAATTTTTCTTATGGAAAAGATTATCATTACAGCAACTGCTGAAAGTATTGAACAAGTTAAACAACTGCTCGAAGCTGGCGTAGACCGTATCTATGTCGGTGAGAAAGATTTTGGTCTTCGTCTGCCAACAACCTTTAGTTATGATCAATTGCGTGAAATCGCTAATCTGGTTCATGATACTGGTAAGGAATTGATCGTTGCGGTTAACGCCCTCATGCACCAAGATATGATGGACCGTATCAAGCCTTTCTTAGACTTCTTGGAAGAAATCAAGACAGACTACATTACGATTGGGGATGCGGGTGTCTTTTACGTGGTCAACCGCGATGGTTATTCCTTTAAGACTATCTATGATGCTTCGACTATGGTCACTAGCAGTCGTCAGATTAACTTTTGGGGACAAAAGGCTGGCGCATCTGAGGCTGTTTTGGCGCGTGAAATTCCATCGGCTGAACTCTTCAAAATGCCAGAAATTTTGGAAATTCCTGCTG
>CAURCY010000080.1:0-5940 GCA_963523355.1 uncultured Streptococcus sp. | reverse complement strand
ATTTGAGTTTGTGGGCTTGGACAACTACATTCGCATGTTTAAAGACCCTGTCTTTATGAAGTCTTTGATCAATACCGTGATTCTGGTTATTGGATCTGTACCAGTTGTTGTTCTATTCTCACTCTTTGTAGCATCTCAGACCTATCATCAAAATGCCATTGCCAGATCTTTCTACCGTTTCGTCTTCTTCCTTCCTGTTGTAACAGGTAGTGTTGCCGTAACAGTTGTTTGGAAATGGATTTATGACCCACTATCAGGGATTCTAAACTTTGTCCTTAAGTCAAGCCACATCATCAGCCAAAACATTTCTTGGTTGGGAGATAAAAACTGGGCTTTGATGGCGATTATGATTATCCTTTTGACTACATCTGTTGGTCAGCCGATTATCCTTTATATCGCAGCGATGGGAAATATTGACAATTCATTGGTAGAAGCAGCTCGGGTTGACGGTGCGACTGAATTGCAAGTTTTCTGGAAGATTAAATGGCCTAGCCTTCTTCCAACAACTCTTTACATTGCAATCATTACAACAATCAACTCATTCCAGTGTTTCGCCTTGATTCAGTTGTTGACTTCAGGTGGTCCAAACTACTCAACAAGTACACTTATGTACTATCTTTACGAAAAAGCCTTCCAATTGACAGAATACGGTTATGCAAATACTATCGGCGTCTTCTTGGCAGTCATGATCGCTATCGTAAGCTTTGTTCAATTTAAAGTACTTGGAAACGACGTAGAATATTAAAGAAAGGAGACAGCTATGCAATCTACACAAAAGAAACCTTTAACAGCTTTCACTGTTATTTCAACTATTATCTTGCTCTTGTTGACCGTGCTGTTCATCTTTCCGTTCTACTGGATTTTGACAGGTGCCTTTAAATCTCAACCAGATACAATCGTTATTCCACCACAGTGGTTCCCTAAAATGCCAACCATGGAAAACTTCCAACAACTTATGGTGCAAAACCCTGCCTTGCAGTGGATGTGGAACTCAGTATTTATCTCACTTGTAACTATGTTTTTGGTCTGTGCAACCTCTTCTCTAGCAGGTTATGTATTGGCTAAAAAACGTTTCTATGGTCAACGCATTCTTTTTGCAATCTTTATTGCAGCCATGGCACTTCCAAAACAAGTTGTCCTTGTACCATTGGTACGTATCGTCAACTTCATGGGAATTCACGATACTCTTTGGGCAGTTATCTTGCCGTTGATTGGATGGCCATTCGGGGTCTTCCTCATGAAACAGTTCAGTGAGAACATCCCTACAGAGTTGCTTGAATCAGCTAAAATCGACGGTTGTGGTGAGATTCGTACTTTCTGGAGCGTAGCCTTCCCAATTGTGAAACCAGGATTTGCAGCCCTTGCAATCTTTACCTTCATCAATACTTGGAACGACTACTTCATGCAGTTGGTTATGTTGACTTCACGTCAAAACTTGACTATCTCACTCGGGGTTGCAACCATGCAGGCCGAAATGGCAACCAACTATGGTTTGATTATGGCAGGTGCCGCTCTTGCAGCAGTTCCAATCGTAACAGTCTTCCTAGTCTTCCAAAAATCCTTCACTCAGGGGATTACTATGGGAGCGGTCAAAGGATAATACTCTGCGAAAATCGAATTCAAACTACGTCAGCATCACCTTGCCGTACTCAAGTACAGCCTGCGGCTAGCTTCCTAGTTTGCTCTTTGATTTTCATTGAGTATAAAAGAATATAGAGGTTATAAGTGTCTACAAAATGGAGGGTATGCAGTTACTTTATGAAGTTTTGTTAGACACTTATCAACTTAAGAATGATTTTAGTTAACTATCAGAAACGAAGGAAAGAGTATGATTTTTGACGATTTGAAAAACATCACCTTTTACAAAGGGATTCATCCCAATCTAGACAAGGCTATCGACTATCTCTACCAGCATCGTAAAGATTCGTTCGAATTAGGAAAGTATGAGATTGACGGGGACAAGGTCTTTCTAGTTGTTCAGGAAAATGTCCTCAATCAAGCTGAAAATGATCAATTTGAGCATCATAAGAACTATGCAGATTTGCATTTGCTGGTAGAAGGACATGAATATTCGAGCTACGGTTCACGTATCAAAGACGAAGCGGTAGCATTCGACGAAGCGAGCGACATTGGCTTTGTCCATTGTCATGAAAAATACCCACTCTTGTTGGGTTATCACAATTTTGCGATTTTCTTTCCAGGAGAACCACACCAGCCAAATGGCTATGCAGGTATGGAAGAGAAGGTTCGCAAATATCTCTTTAAAATTTTGATTGATTAAAAAATCAGGAGGAGCAAATATGGCACAAAAAGGAGTAAGCCTTATCAAGGCAGCATTTGATACAGACAACTTTCTCATGCGTTTTAGTGAGAAGGTCTTGGATATCGTGACAGCCAATCTTCTTTTTGTCGTCTCTTGTTTGCCCATCGTGACGATTGGAGTGGCTAAAATTAGCCTCTACGAGACTATGTTTGAGATTAAGAAGAGCAGACGTGTGCCTGTCTTTAGAATCTATTTAAGAGCTTTCAAGCAAAATCTGAAGCTAGGTCTTCAGTTAGGTCTGCTTGAGTTGGGCATTGTTTTATTAAGCATTCTAGATCTTTATCTCTTTTGGGGTCAGACAGCTATGCCTTTCCAAATGGTGAAAGCTATTTGTCTAGGCGTTCTTATCTTCCTCACTATCGTGATGTTGGCTAGCTATCCCATCGCTGCACGCTATGATTTAACTTGGAAAGAAGTGCTGCAAAAAGGACTTATCTTGGCAAGTTTTAACTTTCCTTGGTTCTTCCTCATGTTAGCTATTCTCTTTCTCATTGTGATGGTTCTTTATCTGTCCGCCTTCAGTTTACTTTTAGGTAGCTCAGCCTTCCTGCTTTTTGGATTTGGACTCTTGGTCTTTCTCCAGACTGGATTGATGGAGAAAATTTTCGCAAAATACCAATAGGATGGCTTGCTTCTGAAACTACTTTCAAGCCATAAACATTTCAAAATTCATATCGAAACTAAAATCTAAGTGTACACAAGATATTGAAAGCGTTTTTCATAAGGTGTATACTAAAAACGTAAAGAATAAATCCTGCTTTTAGCAGAAAAAAAGAAATCTTAGGAGAAAATCTATGTCAGATTTAAAAAAATACGAAGGTGTCATTCCAGCCTTCTACGCATGTTATGATGATCAAGGAGAAGTAAGTCCAGAGCGTACGCGTGCCTTGGTTCAATACTTCATTGATAAAGGTGTTCAAGGTCTTTATGTTAATGGGTCTTCTGGTGAATGTATCTACCAAAGCGTTGAAGACCGCAAGTTAATATTGGAAGAAGTCATGGCAGTTGCCAAAGGTAAATTGACCATTATTGCCCATGTTGCTTGCAACAATACCAAAGATAGTATGGAACTTGCTCGCCACGCAGAAAGCTTGGGTGTAGATGCGATTGCAACGATTCCACCGATTTACTTCCGCTTGCCAGAATACTCAGTTGCTAAATATTGGAATGATATCAGTTCTGCAGCTCCAAACACAGACTACGTGATTTACAACATTCCTCAATTAGCTGGTGTTGCTTTGACGCCAAGTCTTTATACTGAAATGTTGAAGAATCCACGTGTTATCGGTGTTAAGAACTCTTCTATGCCAGTTCAAGATATCCAAACCTTTGTCAGCCTTGGTGGAGAAGACCATATCGTCTTCAATGGTCCAGATGAGCAGTTCTTAGGTGGTCGTCTCATGGGAGCTAAAGCTGGTATCGGTGGTACTTATGGTGCTATGCCAGAACTATTCTTGAAACTCAATCAGTTGATTGCTGACAAAGACTTGGAAACAGCGCGTGAATTGCAGTATGCTATCAACGCAATCATTGGCAAATTGACTGCTGCACATGGAAATATGTATGGTGTGATTAAGGAAGTCTTGAAGATCAATGAAGGCTTGAATATTGGTTCTGTTCGTTCACCATTGACGCCAGTGACTGAAGAAGATCGCCCAGTTGTAGAAGCAGCTGCAGCCTTGATTCGTGAAACCAAGGAGCGCTTCCTCTAATCCATAAGGAGGTATTTATGACACACTACGTTGCAATTGATATCGGTGGAACCAACATCAAATATGGTTTGATCGACCAAGAAGGCCAACTTGTTGAATCCCATGAAATGCCAACAGAGGCGCATAAGGGTGGACCTCATATCTTACAAAAGACCAAAGATATCGTAGCCAGCTATTTAGAACAAGGCCCAGTAGCAGGTGTTGCTATTTCTTCTGCAGGAATGGTGGATCCAGATAAGGGTGAGATTTTCTATGCTGGGCCTCAGATTCCCAACTATGCAGGAACCCAGTTCAAGAAGGAAATCGAGGCTAGCTTTAATATTCCTTGTGAAATTGAAAATGATGTCAACTGTGCAGGTCTGGCTGAGGCGGTATCTGGTTCAGGCAAGGGAGCGAGTGTCACTCTTTGCTTGACCATTGGAACCGGTATCGGTGGTTGCTTAATTATCGATGGGAAGGTTTTCCATGGATTTAGCAATTCAGCCTGCGAAGTTGGTTATATGCACATGCAGGATGGATCTTTCCAAGACTTAGCCTCTACGACAGCCTTGGTGGAGTATGTAGCAACTGCTCATGGTGATTCAGTTGACCAGTGGAATGGCCGACGCATCTTTAAGGAAGCTACTGAAGGCAACAAGATTTGTATGGCTGGTATTGACCGCATGGTAGACTATCTAGGAAAAGGTCTGGCAAATATTTGTTATGTGGCCAATCCAGAAGTAGTCATTCTCGGTGGCGGTATTATGGGGCAAGAGGCTATCCTCAAACCAAAAATTCGCACAGCCTTAAAAGATGCCTTGGTGCCAAGCTTAGCAGAAAAAACACGGTTAGAATTTGCCCATCACCAAAATACAGCAGGAATGTTGGGTGCTTACTATCATTTCAAGACAAAACAATCCTAGTTTGGCCCAGCCAAACTAGGATTTTCTAGGTACGACGGGCATATAGTTCATCTGTGTTGTATAGTAAATTGAAACAAGAACAAGACAAAAGAGCCTCAAAAAAAGTATTGCAACTTGGTAATACTTTTTTGAGGTGCTTTTTGATATGAGTCCATGTTTTC
Organism: uncultured Streptococcus sp.; assembly: GCA_963523355.1. Classification (GTDB taxonomy): domain Bacteria; phylum Bacillota; class Bacilli; order Lactobacillales; family Streptococcaceae; genus Streptococcus. The sequence continues at coordinate 842 of CAURCY010000080.1, read as the reverse complement.
TCAATCAGGATTGTACTCAGGTGAGTAGGGAGGAAGAGGTAAAAGTTTATGCCCAAACTCTTCACACAAGAGTTCTAGCTTACCCATTCTATGGAATCTTGCATTATCCATAATAATAACTGATGGTATATTTAATATTGGTAAGAGAAACTTCTGAAACCAAGCTTCAAAAAAGTCGCTCGTCATTGTTTCTTCGTAAGTCATTGGAGCGATTAACTCACTATTTGTTAGCCCTGAAACCAAAGAAATCCTCTGATATCTTCTTCCAGATACTTTACCTCTTATTATCTGACCTTTTAATGAGTGACTATATTCTCGATAAAAATAAGTATCGAATCCTGTTTCATCAATATAAACAGGTACTAGGTGATTTAAACTATTAAAATTTTTAAGAAATAAAGCTACTTTTTCTGGATCTTGTTCATAGTAGGTGTGGTTCTTTTTTTCGAGTGTATCCCATAGCTTTGAGAGCATAGTGGATAGTAGTTGGATGACAGTCAAATTCAGAAGCTATTTCAGTCGAATAAGCGTCTGGATTGTCAGTAAGATGGTTTTTGAGACATCTGCTAGGACGCAGACTTTTATCGTCGCATGGTAGACTAGGAGGAGCCTTATGACAGATTTTCTGATTCTTCCTCTTATTCTCATAGTCGTGGGCATGATTGCCTTGATTCTCTAGATTCTCATAGTTCTGGCTAGTGGATTGTTTTTAATTGGACTAGCCTGTGCTACTCTCTTTACTGAGGTATATGGATTCTATCTTCTCTTTACAGAGACTGAACTTTACACGGAAGATTTAGCACAGAATGGATTATTTGGTTTTACGACTTTCTTTATCATCT
>CAURCY010000079.1:0-5969 GCA_963523355.1 uncultured Streptococcus sp. | reverse complement strand
CTGTTAATCATGATGTCGTAGGTTCGAGTCCTACTGGCGGAGTAGTTAAGAAAAAGAGGTTTAGGCCTCTTTTTTTATATAATTAATAATCTATTTTGAGTTATTTGGTGTGAGATATTTTTTGCTGAGTAAAGTTTCATAGCCCTCCGTTTTCGAGCAAGGAGATCTTTTTAGTACTTTAATCGAGGGTAGCGAAGAGGCTAAACGTGACGGACTGTAAATACGCTCCTTCGAGGGTTCGCATCCTTCCGCTTCCATTATCTTAATTTTTGAAATTTAGGTAGTAGATTTCTTCCTATTCTGTCAACTTTTCCTATTTATTATCTTTTTGAGGTTAGTATTTGAGCAATTCAGGATTTAATAATAACTGTTTATAATTTTTTGTTAGAATAAGGTCATAAAAAGAAAAGGAGTATATATTTATGCTACAAAGTATTTATGATCAGATGACTGATTTCTATGACAGTATCGAAGAAGAGTATGCTACTTTCTTTGGTGATAGTTGGGACTGGGAACATGTTCATTTTAAATTTTTGATTTATTATCTTTTCCGATATAGCATTGGGAATCATCGGGATTTTATTGTTTACCATTATCGTGTTGCTTATCGTTTGTATCTTGAAAAATTGATAATGAAACAAGGTTTTGTTGCTTGTTGAGATAATATGAGTTAATTTCCGAACAAACTTACTTTTTTATGGCAATATAACAATAAATAGCTGGTAATTTTTCTAAAACATTTTTTAATAGTTGGAAATAGCAAATCTTTCTATTGTTTCTTCTTGATAAAAAGGCGATTTTTTCTTATAATAAATTGTAAGATATAATTGCAGGTGAGAGTCCTGCCATGTATGTGAGAAAGGAAGAGCCTGAGGGCTCAGACAAGATTATGACTTCAGTTGTTGTTGTAGGTACCCAATGGGGTGATGAAGGTAAAGGGAAGATTACAGACTTCCTTTCAGCGAATGCAGAAGTGATTGCACGTTACCAAGGTGGTGATAATGCAGGTCACACGATTGTGATTGATGGTAAGAAATTTAAGTTGCACTTGATTCCATCTGGAATTTTCTTCCCTGAAAAAATCTCTGTTATTGGGAATGGTATGGTTGTAAATCCTAAATCTCTTGTAAAAGAGTTGAGCTATCTTCATGAGGAAGGTGTGACAACTGATAACTTGCGTATTTCTGATCGCGCGCATGTTATTTTGCCTTATCATATCGAGTTGGATCGCTTGCAAGAAGAAGCTAAGGGCGACAATAAGATTGGTACTACAATTAAGGGAATTGGTCCAGCTTATATGGACAAGGCTGCTCGTGTTGGGATTCGTATCGCAGATCTTTTGGATAAAGATATTTTCCGTGAGCGTTTAGAACGTAACCTTGCTGAAAAGAATCGTCTTTTTGAAAAATTGTATGACAGTAAAGCGATTGCTTTCGATGATATTTTTGAAGAATATTACGAATATGGTCAACAAATCAAGAAGTATGTGACAGACACATCTGTTATCTTGAATGATGCGCTTGATAATGGTAAACGTGTGCTTTTTGAAGGTGCACAAGGTGTTATGCTAGATATCGACCAAGGTACCTATCCATTTGTTACGTCTTCAAACCCTGTAGCTGGTGGTGTTACGATTGGTTCAGGTGTCGGGCCAAGCAAGATTGACAAGGTTGTAGGTGTATGTAAAGCTTATACGAGTCGTGTAGGAGATGGTCCTTTCCCAACTGAGTTGTTTGATGAAGTGGGAGAACGTATCCGTGAAGTGGGTCATGAATATGGTACAACAACTGGTCGTCCACGTCGTGTAGGTTGGTTTGATTCAGTTGTGATGCGTCATAGCCGTCGCGTTTCTGGTATTACGAACCTTTCTTTGAACTCTATCGATGTTTTGAGCGGTTTGGATACTGTGAAAATCTGTGTGGCCTATGATCTTGATGGTCAACGTATTGACTACTATCCAGCTAGTCTTGAGCAATTGAAACGTTGCAAGCCTATCTATGAAGAGTTGCCAGGTTGGTCAGAAGATATTACTGGAGTTCGTAATTTGGAAGATCTTCCTGAGAATGCGCGTAACTATGTTCGTCGTGTGAGTGAATTGGTTGGCGTTCGTATTTCTACTTTCTCAGTAGGTCCTGGTCGTGAACAAACAAATATTTTAGAAAGTGTTTGGTCCTAAGAGATTTTTAAGATTTGTTTAAGATAGGTCGGGTATACTATAGACAGTTACAAGAAGACCTCCTAACTTGTTGTAACAAATATCCTAAACTTTTCTTTTTCATAATAATCTCCCTATAAAGTCACCGCATTCGGTGGCTTTTTTTGTGTTGGGATTCATGATATAATAATAAAACTGACAAGTAGGAAAAGGGAAATTGATGAATTATACAGTTGAAGAAAAAGAAATCTTTATGAGGGAAGCTTTGAGAGAGGCTGAGATTGCTCTTGAACACGATGAAATTCCAATTGGTTGTGTGATTGTCAAGGATGGGGAAATCATTGGTCGTGGGCATAATGCGCGTGAGGAATTGCAGCGAGCGGTTATGCATGCGGAGATTATGGCCATAGAGAATGCGAACTTGAATGAGGAGAGCTGGCGCTTGCTGGATTGCACGCTTTTTGTGACCATTGAGCCTTGTGTCATGTGTAGTGGGGCGATTGGACTCGCCCGTATTCCAAACGTGGTCTATGGGGCTAAAAACCAGAAATTTGGCGCTGCTGGGAGTTTGTACGATATCTTGACAGATGAGCGTCTTAACCATCGTGTAGAGGTTGAAATAGGAATTTTGGAAGATGAATGCGCAACTATTATGCAGGACTTTTTTAGAAATAGACGGAAAAAATAATTTTGCTTTTAAAATGAATAGGAATGTGATATAATAAATAGTGGAGCAACAGTTCTGCGTGAAGCGGGTCAGGGGAGGAATCCAGCAGCCCTAAGCGATTTGAATTGTGTGCTCTTTTTTTCGTGCTTTTTCCGAATAAATAAGATAGAATAATCTAGAATAAATGATAATAGAAAAGAGAAGATGATGAAAATTCGTGGTTTTGAATTGGTTTCTAGTTTTACAGATGAAAATTTATTGCCAAAGCGTGAGACAGCGCATGCGGCTGGTTACGACTTAAAGGTTGCTGTGCGTACGGTTATTGCGCCAGGAGAGATTGTCTTGGTTCCGACAGGGGTTAAGGCTTATATGCAACCGACTGAGGTTCTTTACCTTTATGATCGTTCTTCAAACCCTCGTAAGAAGGGCTTGGTTTTAATTAATTCAGTTGGGGTCATTGATGGGGATTATTATGGAAATCCTGGGAATGAAGGGCATATTTTTGCGCAGATGAAGAATATCACAGACCAAGAGGTTGTTCTTGAAGTTGGGGAACGTGTGGTCCAGGCTGTCTTTGCTCCTTTCTTAATTGCAGATGGAGATGCAGCTGATGGCGTGCGAACTGGTGGATTTGGATCGACAGGGCACTAGGATGAAGATTATCTTTGTACGTCATGGAGAGCCAGATTACCGTGAGTTAGAGGAGCGTTCTTATACGGGATTTGGGATAGATTTGGCACCCTTGTCTGAGAAGGGACGGCAACAAGCCCAGAAACTGAGCACCAATCCTTTATTCCCTTCAGCTGAAATAATCATATCTTCTGCAGTCACAAGAGCTTTAGAAACGGCTTCTTATGTGGCTTGTGTTACTGGGCTTCCTTTGAGAGTGGAACCTTTATTACATGAATGGCAGGTCTATGAAAGTGGCACAGATAATTTTGAAAAAGCTCGTACTATGTTTCTAGAAAATAAGGGGGAGTTACTTCCTAATAGTCCTATTCAATATGAGACAGCTATGAAGATGAAGTCTCGTTTTCTAGAATGTATGGCTAAGTATCGAGATTACCAGACTGTGATAGTGGTAACTCACAACATGCTCATGCGCCAGTTTGTGCCAAATGAGAAGATTGATTTTTGCCAAGTAATTGAGTGTGAGTTAGAGATATAGAAAGAGGTTTATCATCGCAAAGAAAAAAGCGACATTTGTATGTCAAAATTGTGGGTATAATTCCCCTAAATATCTGGGACGTTGTCCTAACTGTGGGTCTTGGTCTTCTTTTGTAGAAGAGGTTGAGGTTGCCGAGGTCAAGAATGCGCGTGTGTCCTTGACAGGTGAGAAAACCAAGCCTATGAAACTGGCTGAGGTGACTTCAATCAATGTCAATCGAACCAAGACGGAGATGGAGGAATTCAACCGTGTACTTGGAGGCGGAGTGGTACCAGGAAGTCTCGTCCTCATAGGTGGGGATCCTGGGATTGGGAAATCAACCCTTCTCCTACAAGTCTCAACCCAGTTGTCCCAAGTGGGGACAGTTCTATATGTCAGTGGGGAGGAGTCTGCCCAGCAGATTAAACTACGTGCAGAGCGCTTAGGTGATATTGATAGTGAGTTTTATCTCTATGCCGAGACCAATATGCAGAGTGTTCGAGCTGAGGTGGAAAGAATCCAGCCAGACTTCCTCATTATTGACTCTATCCAGACCATTATGTCTCCTGAGATTTCAGGGGTGCAGGGGTCTGTTTCTCAGGTACGTGAGGTGACGGCTGAACTCATGCAGCTGGCTAAAACTAATAACATTGCCATCTTTATCGTAGGTCATGTGACCAAGGAAGGAACCTTGGCTGGGCCTCGTATGTTGGAGCATATGGTGGATACGGTGCTTTACTTTGAAGGGGAGCGTCATCATACCTTCCGTATTTTGAGGGCGGTCAAAAATCGTTTTGGTTCTACCAATGAGATTGGGATTTTTGAGATGCAGTCGGGCGGTTTGGTTGAGGTTCTCAATCCGAGTCAAGTTTTCTTAGAAGAGCGTTTGGATGGGGCGACTGGTTCTTCTATCGTTGTGACTATGGAGGGGACGCGTCCGATTTTGGCGGAGGTTCAGGCTTTGGTTACACCGACTATGTTTGGAAATGCCAAGCGTACGACGACAGGACTTGATTTTAACCGTGCTAGTCTGATTATGGCTGTTTTGGAAAAACGGGCAGGTCTTCTCTTGCAAAATCAGGATGCTTACCTAAAATCTGCTGGCGGTGTCAAATTGGATGAACCTGCCATTGACTTAGCTGTTGCTGTTGCCATTGCTTCGAGTTATAAAGACAAGCCTACCAATCCTCAGGAATGTTTTGTAGGAGAACTAGGTTTGACTGGAGAAATTCGGCGCGTGAATCGTATCGAGCAGCGCATCAATGAAGCTGCTAAACTGGGTTTTACTAAAATTTATGTACCTAAGAATTCCTTGACAGGAATCACTTCGCCTAAGGAAATTCAGGTTATTGGCGTGACAACGATTCAGGAAGTTTTGAAAAAGGTCTTTGCATAATCCGTGACAAATCCTCTTAAAAATGATAAGATAGGAGAAATATTTGACTATCAAATTTTCGAGGAGGGAATCGTGTCGTATTTTGAACAGTTTATGCAAGCCAATCAGGCTTATGTTGCCCTACATGGGCAGTTAAATCTGCCACTTAAACCCAAAACAAGAGTGGCTATTGTGACCTGTATGGACTCACGTCTGCACGTTGCGCAAGCTTTGGGATTGGCACTTGGGGATGCTCATATCTTGCGGAATGCAGGTGGTCGAGTGACTGAGGACATGATTCGTTCGCTAGTTATTTCCCAGCAACAAATGGGGACAAGAGAGATTGTGGTGTTGCACCATACAGACTGTGGTGCTCAGACCTTTGAAAATGGACCTTTTCAGGAGTATTTAAAAGAGGAACTAGGTGTCGATGTGTCAGACCAGGATTTCTTGCCTTTCCAAGATATAGAGGAGAGTGTACGCGAGGATATGCAACTTCTTATCGAGTCTCCCTTAATCCCAGATGATGTTGTTATTTCAGGTGCGGTTTACGATGTGGATACAGGAAGGATGACAGTCGTAGAATTATAAATACTTCATTTAGAAAGAAAGTGTATGAAGAAAA
>CAURCY010000078.1:0-6176 GCA_963523355.1 uncultured Streptococcus sp. | reverse complement strand
ATAGATAGACAGTAGGCAATACAGTCTAACTTTCCTTACTATTTTATCAAATTTCAGCTAAATTGCAAGTGTTTTACAAAGTTTTTGTGAATTATTCTTAATCTGCTAATCTAAACAGCATTTCTACTCCTATCACTTCTTTAATGAAAAAGAAAAAGCAGGAATTTCCTGACTTTTACTTAGCTAATTGTCTTTCTCTTTCTTTCATTATTTTATGATTTTCATACAAACGTGATAAAAACTTAGAAATTTCTTTTAAGATAGAATAGGTTGGTACTGCGACAATCATACCAATGACACCATAGATATTACTTGATAACAAAAGTAATACTAAAATCGTAATTGGATGAACTTTCATCACTCCACCAACGATTCGAGGGTAAAGGATGTTCCCATCTACTTGTTGAATAATCAACATATAAACAACTGCAATCAGCATTCTATGAGGATCAGTAAAGACATTGGCGATAATCATCGGAATCAAACCAATACTTGGTCCAACATAAGGAATGAGATTGGCCAATCCTGAAAAGATGGCAAAGACCAAAGCGTATTTCAAACCAATCACGCTATATCCGATAAAGGCCAAACAACCAATAATAATCGCATCAATAGCAACTCCACTAATATATCGAGCAATTGTAGTATTCAAATTTTTTAAAAGACCTGTAATATGCAACTTATCTCGCTTTAAAACAGTACGCTCAAGCATCGGCAAGAATTTGTGGCCATCTAACAAAAAATAAATTAAAAATACAGGTGTCATGATAATAATCAAAACAGTACTAAAGAGCGCAGATAAGACACTTCCAACACTATTCGTTACACTATTTAGGATATTCTGTAGAATATCTACATAAGAGAGATTTAACTGTTGAATAGTCGCTTGAATATCTAAATTTTGAAAGGCTGGATAAGTGGATAAATCGATAATCAAATCTTGCAGACGACTGTAGATTGTCTGACTTGTAGCAATCAAACTTGTCAGCTGATTAATCAAAATCGGTAAGAGATAGACGACCCCAATAACTAGCCCACAAACCAAGGCGCACAAGGTTAGTAGAATACCAATGATACGGTTAATTTTGAAATACTTTTGTAAAAAATTTACAATAGGATTGGTCAAATAATATAAAAAACCACCTAAAAGAAAGGGAATCATTATAGTGTTTGCAACGCTTACAAAAGGTGTAATAATCGATCCCATCTGTCTCCATAAATAAAAGATGATGGTTAATAGTAAAATCTCACTGGTCCAAAAAAATAATTTATTCTTACGAAACATGAAGTACCTCCATTCATCTATTTTACCACACTTTCAAAAAAGCTTCTTTCTTATATCATGAAACTGGGAATATTTTTTTCTTTATGATAGAATAAACTTACTATGAAAAAAATAATTTTAACTCTCCTAAGCCTTTCCGTTATTGGCTCAGCATCTACTGTTGATGCTCAAGATTTTAATATTGCTGCTAAACATGCAATTGCTGTTGAGGCAAATACCGGTAAAATTCTCTATGAGAAAGATGCAACCCAACCAGTTGAAATTGCTTCAATCACAAAATTGATTACGGTCTATCTTGTCTATGAAGCCTTGGAAAACGGTAGTATTACACTATCAACTCCGGTAGATATCTCTGATTATCCATACAAATTAACGACAAATTCTGAAGCGAGTAACGTTCCTATGGAGGCTCGTAATTATACCGTCGAGCAGCTACTGGAAGCAACCCTAGTATCTAGTGCTAACAGTGCAGCTATTGCCCTAGCTGAGAAAATTGCTGGCTCAGAAAAGGACTTTGTTGACATGATGCGAGCAAAACTCTTGGAATGGGGAATTCAGGATGCTACTGTTGTTAATACAACGGGCCTTAACAATGAGACTCTAGGGGATAACATTTACCCAGGCTCTAAAAAAGATGAGGAAAATAAGCTCAGTGCATATGATGTCGCTATCGTTGCTCGCAACCTCATCAAAAAATACCCACAAGTCTTGGAAATCACCAAAAAAACTTCTTCTACTTTTGCTGGAATGACAATCACTTCTACCAACTATATGTTAGAAGGCATGCCTGCTCATCGTGGTGGTTTTGATGGACTTAAGACAGGGACAACAGACAAGGCTGGAGAATCTTTTGTTGGTACTACCGTCGAAAAAGGGATGAGGGTTATCACAGTTGTTTTGAATGCAGATCATCAAGACAATAATCCTTACGCTCGTTTCACAGCTACATCTTCACTAATGGATTATATCTCTTCTACATTCACACTTCGTAAAATCGTTCAGAAAGGTGATGCTTATCAAGATAGCAAAGCCCCTGTACAAGATGGAAAAGAAGATGCGGTCACTGCCGTTGCCAAAGATGATATCACTCTTATTGAACGTGTTGGGGGACAATCGTCCCAAACTATTCAATTCACACCTGATTCTAAAGCAATCCCAGCACCACTTGAAGCCGGAACAGTGGTTGGACATTTGACTTATGAAGACAAGGACTTGATTGGTCAAGGTTACATTACCACAGAACGTCCTAGTTTTGAAATGGTAGCAGAAAAGAAAGTTGAAAAAGCCTTCTTCTTAAAAGTTTGGTGGAATCAGTTTATCCGCTTCATCAACGAAAAATTATAAAAAAATCGCGATTTTAAACCGCGATTTTTTTGTTACAAGTTCATCTTCAAAGTCCTTGATTTTTAGTAAATCTAAAATCAAATTTTATCCGACTGACCCTTCCATTTCATAGCTAATCAAGCGGTTCAGCTCAACTGCATATTCCATTGGAAGTTCTTTCGTGAAGGGCTCCACAAATCCCATGACAATCATCTCTGTCGCTTCTGATTCTGACAAACCACGACTCATGAGGTAATAGAGTTGTTCCTCTGAAATCTTAGATACCTTGGCTTCGTGTTCCAAAGCAACTTGCGAGTTGTGGATTTCATTAAATGGAATGGTATCTGATGCTGACAAGTCATCCATGATAATGGTATCACACTCGATGTGAGAAACAGATTTTTTAGAGTTTTTGTTAAAGGTTACTTGTCCACGGTAGTCAACCTTTCCTCCGCCTTTAGCGATAGATTTAGACACGATAGACGAGCTTGTGTGCGGAGCGTTGTGAATCATCTTAGCACCAGTATCCTGGTGTTGCCCAGCATTGGCAAAGGCGATAGAGAGCATAGTACCACGCGCCCCTTCTCCATCTAGATAAACAGATGGATATTTCATGGTTGTTTTGGCACCCAAGTTACCATCAATCCACTCAACAGTGGCATCCTTTTGAGCTTTAGCACGTTTCGTTACCAAGTTATAGACGTTATCAGACCAGTTTTGGATAGTCGTATAACGCATATAAGCTCCATCCAAGGCAAAGATTTCTACAATGGCAGCATGCAAGCTGTTACTTGAATAAGTTGGCGCTGTACATCCTTCTACATAATGGACACTTGCTCCCTCATCAACGATAATCAAGGTACGTTCAAACTGACCAGTATTTTCGTTGTTGATGCGGAAGTAAGTTTGAAGAGGAATATCTACCTTGACCCCTTTTGGTACGTAGATAAAGGTTCCACCTGACCACACTGCTGAGTTAAGGGCTGCCAACTTGTTATCAGTCGGTGGTACCAACTTAGCGAAGTATTGTTTAAACAAGTCTGGGTATTCCTTGAGGGCAGAATCTGTATCTGTAAAGATAATACCCAATTTTTGGAACTCTTCCTTCATGTTGTGGTAAACCACTTCTGACTCGTACTGGGCAGAGGCACCTGCTAAATAAGCACGCTCAGCTTCCGGAATCCCGATACGTTCAAAGGTTTCTTTGATTTTTTCAGGAACCTCATCCCAAGAACGGGCTGGCTTATCAGATGGTTTTTGATAATAAATCAGGTCATCAAAATCAATCTCTGACAAGTCTGCTCCCCAAGTTTGCATAGGCATTTTTTTGAAGGTTTCATAAGACTTCAAACGGAATTCTAACATCCACTCAGGTTCTCCCTTTGCAGCTGATAGTTCACGAATGACATCTTCATTCAATCCTTTTCCTGTCGATAGGACAGGCTCTACATCATCATGGAAACCAAATTTATATTCACCAAGGTCAATTGGTTTTGGTTCTACTCTTTCTTCAGCCATAATATCCTTTCTTTCATTATTCATTTCTACTGATTCATAAGACAAAAGAAACTTGTCTTACTGTTTTTCTTGATTTTCAATTGTTTTCTTCAGGGCATTCCAAGCTAGGGTTGCACACTTAATTCGTTGAGGGAATTTTGCAACGCCTGATAAGAAAGCTGCATCTCCAAGTTGGTCTTGACGCTCATCTTTTTGCCCTTGAACCATTTCAGAAAAAATAGTCGCAAGTTCTAAAATTTCTTGTTTGGTTTTTCCTAAAACTGCATCTGTCATCATGCTAGCAGAGGCAGTTGAGATGGTACAACCTGAGTTTAGAAAAGCAATATCTTCCAAACGGTCATCTGCATCAAACTTGACAGAGAGGTTGATGACATCTCCACAGGTTGGATTGTTGAGACTGATTTGCTCAGCATCTTCTAACTTCCCTTGGTGATGTGGATTTTTCGAATGGTCCGCTACCACTGCCATATAAAGGCTATCTAGTTTAGAAAGTGCCATTGAAAAACTCCTTTGTCTTTTGTAAGGCATCGACTAGCTTGTCGCAATCTGCCTTGGTATTGTAGATATAAAAACTTGCACGAGCTGTTGCTGGGACATCCAAATACTGAAGCAAGGGTTGCGCACAATGGTGACCTGCTCGAACAGCCACTCCTTCATAATCCAAAGCAGTCGCAAGGTCGTGAGGATGAAGGTCGCCTAGGTTAAAGGCAATGACACCTGAACGTTGAGCCAAGTTCTGAGAACCGTAAATAGTCAATCCTTCAATCGCCTGCAGTTTTGGATATACGTATGCGATTAATTCCTGTTCATGAGCTTCAATGGCATCCATACCAATCGTTTCAAGATAATCTACTGCCGCAGCAAGTCCAATAGCACCTGCCATGTTAGGAGTTCCAGCCTCAAATTTCCAAGGCAATTCCTTCCAACTAGCAGATTGTTCATAAACGAAATCAATCATTTCGCCACCAAATTCCACTGGTGACATTTGTTCTAAATACTTCTCTTTTCCGTACAGAACACCGATACCAGTTGGACCAACCATCTTGTGACCTGAAAAGACAAAGAAGTCCACATCCAAATCCTGGACATCAATCTTCATATGGGGGGTAGACTGAGCACCATCCACCACCATGATAGCTCCCACTTGGTGGGCCAATTGAGTAATTTCTTTGATTGGATTGACCACACCAAGGACATTTGAGGCGTGAGCTAGGGAGACAAACTTAACTTTATCAGTCAATTTAGCTCGCAAATCATCCATATCCAGAGCTCCATTCTTGAGATAGACATAGACAAGCTCTGCCCCAGTCTTACGGCAGGCTTCCTGCCATGGAATGATATTGGAATGGTGTTCCATGACGGAAATCAAGACCTGGTCTCCCTCAGTCAAGACTTCCTCAGCATAACGCGCTACCCAGTTAAGACTAGTTGTCGTTCCTCTTGTAAAGAGAACTTCCTTTGTAGACCCTGCATTGATAAACTTACGAATGGTTTCACGAGCAGCTTCATAAGAAGCTGTCGCCCTTTCTGCCAAGGTATGAACACCACGATGAACATTGGCATTGTCGTTTTCATAGTAGCAGTTAATCGTCTCCAGAACTGCTAGTGGTTTTTGTGTCGTCGCAGCATTGTCCAAATAAACCAATGGTTCATCATTAACAATCTGGTCTAAAATTGGAAAATCCTTGCGAATCGCTTCTACATCTAACATAGGCTACCCCTTAGCGTTTTGACAATTTTTCTTCGATAGTTGCAATCATTTCATCACGAACTTCCTTGACTGGAATCTCAACGATAACAGATCCAAGGAAACCACGAACAACCAAGCGTTCTGCAGTTGCCTTATCCAGACCACGGCTCATGAGGTAGTACATATCTTCTGGATCTACCTGACCGATAGAAGCCGCATGTCCTGCAGTTACGTCATTTTCATCAATCAAAAGAATTGGATTAGCATCTGAACGCGCTTGGTCTGAAAGCATGAGAACACGACTTTCTTGTTGGGCATCTGCTCCCTTGGCACCCTTGATAATGTGGCCAATACCATTGA
>CAURCY010000077.1:0-6193 GCA_963523355.1 uncultured Streptococcus sp. | reverse complement strand
TTAAAACACCACTGGTACCCTTATTACCGATTTTATCAATCATCATTTGTTTATCATTTATGTTGCAGTATAATATGGAAACCTGGATTGCTTTCCTAGTTGCATTGTTAGTAGGAAGTATGATTTATTTCACTTATGGTTATAAGCATTCTACCATAGAAGAATAAAGTGAAAGTCTGTTGAGTTATTAGAACTCAGCAGATTTTTATATGTGAAAGAAATTTCAAATTTTTTCTAAAAATAGCTTGACAGATTAAATTTTTAGGAGTAGAATGTTTACCAGTTAATTAAATAGTTAAGGGGTTATCCATGAAAAAACAAAGTTTATTTTTAGTATTGTTAAGTGTCTTTCTTTTGTGTTTAGGGGCTTGTGGTCAAAAAGAAAGCCAGACAGGGAAAGGGATGAAAATTGTGACCAGTTTCTATCCTATCTACGCTATGGTCAAAGAAGTATCTGGAGATTTGAATGATGTTCGAATGATTCAGTCAAGTAGCGGTATTCACTCTTTTGAACCTTCAGCAAATGATATCGCGGCCATCTATGATGCAGATGTCTTTGTTTACCATTCTCATACGCTTGAATCTTGGGCAGGAAGTTTAGATCCCAATCTAAAAAAATCTAAAGTTAAGGTTTTAGAGGCTTCAGAGGGAATGACTTTAGACCGCGTCCCAGGGCTAGAAGATGTGGAAGCAGGGGATGGAGTTGATGAAAAAACGCTCTATGACCCTCACACTTGGCTAGATCCTGAAAAAGCTGGCGAAGAAGCTCAGATTATCGCTGATAAACTTTCAGAGGTGGATAGTGAGCATAAAGAAACTTACCAAAAAAATGCGCAAGCCTTTATCAAAAAAGCTCAAGAATTGACTAAGAAATTCCAGCCTAAATTTGAAAAAGCGAGTCAGAAAACCTTCGTAACACAACATACAGCCTTTTCTTATCTTGCTAAGCGATTTGGACTTAATCAACTTGGTATTGCAGGTATCTCTCCTGAACAAGAACCAAGTCCAAGACAACTAACAGAAATTCAGGAATTTGTTAAAACCTATAAGGTTAAAACGATTTTTACAGAAAGTAACGCTTCTTCAAAAGTAGCTGAAACTCTTGTCAAATCAACAGGTGTAGGTCTTAAAACTCTAAATCCTTTAGAGGCTGACCCGCAAAATGACAAGACTTATTTAGAAAATCTGGAAGAAAATATGAGTGTCCTAGCAGAAGAATTGAAATGAGGAAAGAATGAAAATCAATAAAAAATATGTAGCAGGTTCAGTGGCAGTTCTTGCCCTAAGTGTTTGTTCCTATGAACTTGGACGATATCAAGCTGGTCAAGTTAAGAAAGAGTCTAATCGAGTTGCTTATATAGATGGTGATCAGGCTGGTCAAAAGGCAGAAAATTTAACACCAGATGAAGTCAGTAAGAGAGAGGGGATCAATGCCGAGCAAATCGTCATTAAGATTACGGATCAAGGTTATGTGACCTCTCATGGAGACCATTATCATTACTATAATGGCAAGGTTCCTTATGATGCCATCATCAGTGAAGAACTCCTCATGAAAGATCCGAATTATCAGTTGAAGGATTCAGATATTGTCAATGAAATCAAGGGTGGTTATGTGATTAAGGTAGACGGGAAATACTATGTTTACCTCAAGGATGCTGCCCATGCGGACAATATTCGGACAAAAGAAGAGATTAAACGTCAGAAGCAGGAACATAGTCATAATCATAATGCAAGCACAGATAATGCTGTTGCTGCAGCCAGAGCCCAAGGACGCTATACAACGGATGATGGGTATATCTTTAATGCATCTGATATCATTGAGGATACGGGCGATGCTTATATCGTTCCTCATGGCAATCACTTCCATTATATTCCTAAGAGTGACTTGTCTGCTAGTGAATTAGCTGCTGCTCAAGCCTTCTTATCTGGAAAAGGTGGCCAATTAAGCACCATTGAATATCGTTCAAGTAGAGGAGAAACAAGATCTAGTGTGAGAACGAGTCAATCTGAGGCTCCTCAAAATCCTGCAACAGCTTCTGAAAGTCAAAGTGAGGATTTAGCTAGTCTTCTTCAAGAATTGTACGCCTTGCCACTTAGCCAACGACACGTGGAGTCTGATGGATTAGTGTTTGATCCAGCACAGATTACAAAACGTACTGCCAATGGTGTGGCAGTTCCTCACGGGGATCATTTCCATTTCATTCCTTATTCGCAAATGTCTGCCTTGGAAGAAAAATTGGCTCGAAATCTACCAATTGGAGGTCAGCCAGTTCAAAGTCATTCTGACAATACGAAACCAAGCAGTTCTGAGAAAACAAGTTCAACACCAAGTTCAACCATTAAACCAAACTTTAATCTCAATACGCCGGCACCGAATCGAGCAACTGGAGGTGCCTATACAACGGATGATGGGTATGTCTTTAGTCCGACAGATGTGATTGAAGATACAGGTGACGCTTTTGTTGTACCGCACGGCAATCATTTCCACTATATACCTAAGAGTGATTTGTCTGCAGGAGAATTGGCTGCTGCCCAAGCTTATTGGAATGGAAAACAGTCTCATTCTGCTACAAGTTCAAGTAAACCAAGTAGTGATAATGCTAAACCAGTCCAACCAAGTTTGACAGAGACTCCAAACATGACTGTCACTCCAACTTATCATCAAAATCAAGGGGAAGATATCCCAACACTTTTAAGTGAATTGTATGCCAAACCTTTATCAGAACGCCATGTAGAATCTGATGGATTAGTCTTTGATCCGGCACAAATCATCAAACGTACAGCTAACGGTGTAGCAGTGCCTCACGGAGACCATTATCACTTTATCCCTTACTCCCAAATGTCCCCTTTGGAAGAAAAATTAGCTCGTATGATAGCTGTCAAGGGACAAAATGGCAATGTTTTGCCAAGCGTCACTCCACTGAAGCCAGCGCCTACTACCAAACCTCAAGCGCTAGCGGAAAATAAAACGACTGAATTTGATGTCAACCAGGTTGTTAGAAAAGTTGGCGACGGATATATTATAGAGGATAAGGGCGTTAGTCGTTATGTTCTTGCTAAAGATTTGACCAAGGATAAGATTGATGCTATTGAAAATCTCTTGTCTAAGAAAACTCAAGAGACACATGCTCTAGTTGCGAAGAAAGAAAATGTTGCTCTTCGGGACCAAGAATTTTATGATAAAGCTTATAATTTGTTGATCGAGGCTCATAAAGCCTTGTCCGAAAATAAGGGGCGAATTGCTGATTTCCAAGCCTTAGACAAATTAGCAGAACGCTTGAATGATGAATCAACTAATAAAGGAAAATTGGTTGACGATTTATTGACATTTCTAGCACCAATCACCCACCCAGAGCGACTTGGCAAACCAAATTCTCAGATTGCATATACAGACGATGAAATTAAATTAGCGAAATTAGCAGGCAAGTACACAACAGAAGATGGTTATATTTTTGATACTCATGATATTACCAGTGATGAGGGAGATGCCTATATAACTCCACATATGACCCATAGTCATTGGATTAAGAAAGAGAGCTTGTCTGAAGCTGAAAGAGCGGCAGCCCAGGCTTATGCTAAAGAGAAAGGTTTGACCCCTCCTTCAACAGATAATCAGGGTTCAGGAAATACTGAGGTTAAAGGAGTAGAAGCAATCTATAATAAAGTGAAAGCAGCTAAGAAGGTTCCACTTGTTCACATTCCTTACAATCTCCAACATACTGTTGAAGTTAAAAATGGTAGCTTAATTATACCTCATTACGACCATTACCATAACATTAAATTTGGGTGGTTTGACGAAGGACTTTATGAGGCACCTAAAGGCTATAGTTTAGAGGATCTCTTTGCGACTGTAAAATACTATGTAGAACATCCAAACGAACGTCCGCACTCAGATAATGGATGGGGAAATGCAAGTGACCATGTTCGTAAAAATAAAGCAGACAAAGATAGTAAACATGATGAAGAAAAGGAAGATCATCATGAAGCAGACGAGTCAACTCCTCCTGAATCTAATGAAAAGGAGAATCACTCAAGTTTGAGCCCTTCAGTAGATAATCTTTATAAACCGAGTACTGATGATGAAAATCCAGTAGAGGAAACGCCTGCTGAGCCAGAAGTCCCTCAAGTAGAGACAGAAAAAGTAGAAGCTAAGCTCAAAGAAGTAGAAGCTTTACTTAATAGTGTAACGGATATTAGTTTGAAAGACAATGTGACAGAGAGCCTAGCTGGTTTACGGAATAATTTGAACCTCCAAACCATGGATAATAATGGTATCATGGCAGAAGCAGAAAAATTACTTGCTTTGTTAAAAAGGAAGTAATCCTCCGTCTATAAGTAAGGAAAAATAAACTAATGAAAAATGAAAGTCTCGATAAAGAGGCTTTCATTTTTATTATGTATATACGAAAAATTCTTGACAAGCAGTACTAAAAAGAGTAAACTATTAACTAGTTAATTAACTGGTTTATTATTTTATAGTGAATCAAATAGAGTTAAGAAAAGAGGAAAGAATGAAAATCAATAAAAAATATGTGGCGGGTTCGGTGGCAGTCCTTGCCCTAAGTGTTTGTTCCTATGAACTTGGGCGGTATCAAGCTACTCACGTTAAGAAAGATTCTAATCGAGTTGCTTATATAGATGGTAACCAACCAAGTCAAAAGCCAGAGAACTTGACACCAGATGAAGTTAGTAAGAGAGAGGGAATCAACGCCGAACAAATTGTTATCAAAATTACGGATCAAGGTTATGTGACCTCTCATGGAGACCATTATCATTACTATAATGGCAAGGTTCCTTATGACGCTATCATCAGTGAAGAACTGCTGATGAAAGATCCAAATTATCAGTTGAAGGATTCAGACATTGTCAATGAAATCAAGGGTGGTTATGTCATTAAGGTAGATGGGAAATACTATGTTTACCTCAAGGATGCTGCCCACGCGGATAATATTCGGACAAAAGAAGAGATTAAACGTCAGAAGCAGGAACACAGTAGTAATCACGGAGGTGGTTCTAGCGATAAAGCGGTTGTCGCTGCCAGAGCTCAGGGCCGTTATACAACGGATGATGGTTATATTTTTAACGCCTCTGATATCATCGAAGACACGGGTGATGCCTATATCGTTCCTCATGGCAATCATTTCCACTATATTCCTAAGAGTGATTTGTCTGCCAGTGAACTAGCTGCTGCCCAAGCCTTCTTATCTGGAAAAGGTGGTCAATTAAGTACGGTTGAATATCGTTCAAGCAGGGGAGAAACAAGATCTAGTGTGAGAACGAGTCAATCTGAGACTCCTCAAGATCCTGCAACAGCTCCTGAGAGTCAAAATGAAGATTTAGCTAGTCTTCTTCAAGAATTGTACGCTTTGCCACTGAGCAAACGTCATGTGGAGTCTGATGGATTGGTCTTTGACCCAGCACAGATTACAAAACGTACAGCTAATGGTGTGGCAGTTCCTCATGGAGATCATTTCCATTTCATTCCTTATTCGCAAATGTCTGCCTTGGAAGAAAAATTGGCTCGAAATCTACCAATTGGAGGTCAGCCAGTTCAAAGTCATTCTGACAATACGAAACCAAGCAGTACTGATAAACCAAGTTCAACACCAAGTTCACCGATTAAACCAAACTTTAATCTCAATACTCCAGCACCGAATCGAGGAACTGGAGGCGCTTATACAACGGATGATGGGTATGTCTTTAGTCCGACAGATGTGATTGAAGATACAGGAGACGCTTTTGTTGTACCTCATGGCAATCATTTCCACTATATACCAAAGAGTGATTTGTCTGCAGGAGAATTGGCTGCTGCTCAAGCTTATTGGAATGGTAAACAGGGCTCACATTCTGCTACAAGTTCAAGTAAACCAAGTAGTAACAATCCAAATCCAACCCAACCAAGTTTGACAGAGACTCCAAACCTGACTGTCACTCCAACTTATCATCAAGACCAAGGGGAAGATATCCCAACACTTTTAAGTGAATTGTATGCCAAACCTTTGTCAGAACGCCATGTGGAATCGGATGGACTAGTCTTTGATCCGGCACAAATCACCAAACGTACAGCTAACGGTGTTGCAGTGCCTCACGGAGACCACTATCACTTTATTCCTTATTCACAAATGTCTGATTTAGAGAAGAAGATTGCTAGAATTATTCCGTTAAAAGGGCAAAATGGATTAAATCAAATTGG
>CAURCY010000076.1:0-6254 GCA_963523355.1 uncultured Streptococcus sp. | reverse complement strand
GATTCCTCCTTGGTATCCACGATACCATTCAAACGTTCATAAAAGAACAGCAAAGGTTTACAAATAAGCTTCGATAATGGGTTTTGTAACCCCTATCAAAACTACGCTATTAGTATACACCTTTGAAAAAAATGTTTCAAATAAACACTACCGTTTTTATAGAATTTTGACCTGAAAATTTCCAAACAATTTTCTTGAAACCCTTTCCCTCTTTTGATAGACTAGTATCTAGTTTTTGAAAAAAGGAGAAAGAAAATGAAAAAATTTGTCGCTGAGTTAATCGGTACGTTCATGCTTGTGTTCATCGGAACAGGAGCTGTTGTTTTTGGAAATGGTCTTGATGGCCTAGGTCACCTTGGAATCGCCTTTGCCTTTGGTCTGGCAATCGTGGTTGCTGCTTACTCAATCGGAACTGTTTCAGGTGCTCACTTGAACCCAGCGGTTTCGATCGCTATGTTTGTAAACAAACGTTTGTCATCTTCAGAGCTTGTAAACTACATCCTTGGGCAAGTAGTTGGAGCTTTCCTTGCGTCAGCTGCGGTATTCTTCCTCTTGTCTAACTCAGGCATGTCAACTGCTAGTCTTGGTGAAAATGCCTTGGCAAACGGTGTCACTGTCTTTGGTGGTTTCTTGTTTGAAACAATCGCAACCTTCTTGTTTGTCTTGGTTATCATGACCGTGACTTCAGAAAGCAAGGGCAATGGAGCGATTGCTGGTTTGGTAATCGGTTTGTCCTTGATGGCCATGATCCTTGTGGGATTGAACATTACTGGACTTTCAGTAAACCCAGCTCGTAGCTTGGCACCAGCTGTCTTGGTAGGTGGCGCAGCCCTTCAACAAGTTTGGATTTTCATCCTTGCACCAATCGTTGGTGGAGTTCTTGCAGCCCTTGTTGCTAAAAACTTCCTTGGAACAGAAGAATAATTGAAACTCAAAAAGCCTTGCTCCTCGATTTGAGGAACAGGGCTTTTTCTTATCTGTTTATACTCAATGAAAATCAAAGGGCAAACTAGGAAACTAGCCGCAGGCTGTACTTGAGTACGGCAAGGCGACGTTGACGCGGTTTGAATTTGATTTTCGAAGAGTATTAACGGTTGTCAATTTTCTCTGGATAGAGGTCGTGTTGGAAGAGGCGTTGTTCTGCCAATCCTTCATACTTAGTTCCAGGCTTACCGTAGTTGTAGTAGGGATCAATTGAGATGCCACCGCGCGGAGTGAATTTTCCCCAGACTTCTAAATAGCGAGGGTCTAGCAAGTTGACCAAGTCTTTCCCGATGGTGTTGATACAGTTTTCGTGGAAATCTCCGTGGTTTCGGTAGCTAAAGAGGTAGAGTTTGAGGGATTTTGACTCAACACAGAGCTTGTCAGGAATGTAGGAAATATAAATGGTCGCAAAGTCTGGTTGAGCAGTGATTGGACACAGTGAGGTAAATTCAGGACAGTTAAATTTGATGAAATAGTCATTTTCCACATGACGATTGTCAAAAGATTCGAGGACATCTGGTTGATAGTCAAAGATGTAGTTGGTTTCTTTGTTGCCCAGTAGGCTGAGGTTTTTCATTTCTTCTTGTTGTGACATGATTTTTTCTTTCTAATCTTAAACACCACGTTGGTTGTCGTAGAGGAGAGTATGCAGTTGAGGAAGGACGCGGACATTGCCCCAGCTATCGTCGGCAGCGACGCGTTCCCAGAGTTCTTTGAGACGGTCCAGTTGGTCTTGGACAATATTGCCTGTAGCCTTGGGCTCAGGATTTCCTGCAGATAAGAAGAGAACATCTGGTTGGTAGCGTTCTTGAATTCCTTTAGCAAAGGCCAAATCTGCATCATCAAAGACAGGGATTTTAAAGGTGACCTTGTCTGGATCCAGTTGGGAAACGATAAAGTCCAGGGTCTCAAAGTTGACTTCCATCTTGGATGAAGGAGGTTTGGGACTCAGAGTAACCTGGTCGATATCTTTTAACCAATTTTGCCAGCGAGAGCCTTGGGTCTCAACAGCAAGGGTGACACCACGTTCCTTGAGCTTGGTGACCAGTTCAGCCATGTTGGCTGCTAGGATAGCGGGATTTCCGCCAGACAGGGTTACATAGTCGTAGTTCCCTAGTTTATCCAAGGCAGCAATGACTTCGTCAGCTGTCATGCGAGTTGGTTTTTCAGAACCATCCCAAGTAAAGGCAGAGTCGCACCAGTCGCAGTGGTAGTCGCAACCAGCAGTGCGGACAAACATGGTTTTCTGCCCAATAGCACGGCCTTCACCTTGAAAGGTAGGGCCAAAAATTTCCAGAACTGGTAGTTTGAGGACACGTTCCCTAGTCATCTAACCACTCCCGTCTAAACTCTGCAAAGGCAGTCGGAGTTTCATAGAGGCGAACGTATTCCAAACGGAGACCGCGTTCGTCTGGCAACTCTTGACTCATGGTTTGGAAAATCCAGTAAACCATATTTTCAGCAGTCGTGTTCATATAAGGCAGGGTTTCATTGAGATAGCGATGATCCAAGTGGGGCTCTAAGTAGTTCTTGTAGATCGCTTTGATGTCTCCAAAATCGTAGGTCATGCCACGTTCATCTAAAAATCCACTGACAGCAATCTGCAGATGATAGGTGTGACCATGCAGGGATTTGCATTTTCCCTCATAGTGAAAGAGGTGGTGGGCAGCATCAAAGGTAAATTCTTTTGATACCAAGGTTCTGTGAGGATTGTAGACAAGCGACTCCCCAGTTTCCTGTTTGATTTCTTTGGGTGCAAAAAACATTAGTCCTCTCCTTTCTGTGAGAGATAAACATCTAACCCATGTTGACGTAGGTGGCAGGCGGGACAATCTCCACAGCCACTTCCGATAATCCCGTTGTAGCAGGTTAAGGTCTTTTCACGAACATAGTCAAAGGCACCGAGTTGGTCGGCTAATTCCCAAGTTTCAGCCTTGTCCAACCACATTAGAGGTGTTTGGATAACAAAGTCGTAATCCATGGCAAGGTTGAGGGTGACATTGAGAGATTTGACAAAGACATCTCGACAATCAGGGTAGCCTGAGAAGTCGGTCTCACAGACACCTGTCACGATGTCTTTAATGCCACGTTGCTTGGCAAGGACTGCCGCAAAGGATAGAAAGAGGTGGTTGCGACCGTCAACGAAAGTATTGGGAACCTCTCCCTCATTTTGCTCAATTTCCAAATCAGAGGTCAGGGCATTTTCAGTGATTTGTCCCAGCAGAGACATATCGAGGATATGGTGACGAATCCCCTGTTCCTTAGCAATTTCTCTAGCGACT
Source organism: uncultured Streptococcus sp. (assembly GCA_963523355.1). GTDB lineage: Bacteria > Bacillota > Bacilli > Lactobacillales > Streptococcaceae > Streptococcus. The sequence goes on along the minus strand of CAURCY010000076.1, from coordinate 2,988 downwards.
TGAATTTCGAGATGGTGACGCTGACCATAGGCAAAGGTAACGACTTCGACCGTTTCATAGTGTTCTTTAGCCCAGAAGAGGCAGGTTGTGGAATCTTGACCGCCACTAAAGACGACCAAGGCTGATTGACGTTTCATAGTACTCCTTCCAAAATGGGAAATGTTCAGAGCACGCAAAAAGCTCCCTTGAGGGAGCTAAAAAATACCAAGTAGAGGTTTTTTTTAGCGATGGCATGTCCCAAACATCGTAATATTCTACTTACAGTCTAGCATATTTTTTGAAAAATGGCAAAGGGCAAGAAAAAAGAGACCAAATAAAGTACTTGGTCTCTCGTTTGATTAGCTCAATTCAGCAACGATGGCCTTGATTTGTTCTGCTGTGTGAACACCAGCAACTTGTTTCACCACTTGGCCGTCTTTTTTGAAGAGAAGGGTTGGGATAGACATGATTCCAAAAGCACGAGCTGTGTTTGGATTTTCATCAACGTCCATTTTAACGATTTTCAAGACATCTTCTGAAAGTTCTTCAGACAATTTGTCCAAGATTGGACCTTGCATACGACATGGACCACACCAAGTTGCCCAGAAGTCTACCAAGACCAAACCGTCTTTTGTTTCTTGTTCAAATGTTGCATCTGTAATTGCTTTTGCCATTGTATTTCTCCTTTTTTAGTTATATTGGCTTAAATCTTGTTTCATGAGATAGAAGAAGACATCTCCATAAGTCCCATGGTAGTCCAAATCATGACCGTTGTAGGTTAATTTTTGGACAGGGTAGTAGTCTGCGACGCCGATAAGGCAAGCTTGTTGTGAACGATCAAAGTCTTCATAAGATTCGAAAGTTACAGTTCTTTCGTTCTTGCTGGCATCTAGATAGGTAATTTCAATCATGTTTAAAACTCCTTTGTTTAATGATGATTTTATTTTACTCCTTGTAAAAGAGAATGTCAAGAAAAATGATTGCGCACGCAACTTTTTTCTAAAATCATCTTAAATCAAGAAATCCAAACCAGTTTCCAAGCTTGCTTCGACAGCTTTTTGTAGAGAGGCCAGTGTCTTTTGCCCATCACTTGTCAGGCAGATAAAGCTAGAGCGCCTATCTTGATCACAACACCTGCGACTAAGCAGACCGCAATTTTTGGCTTCCAAGCGAGCCACCATCCGAGAAACAGCGCTCGGGCTCAGATGAAGTTTATCTGGCAGGTCAATCTGGCGTAGAGATTTTTCTTGAGCCAAGTCCAGATAGTAGAGCAGGTAGAACTCTTTCAAGGTCAGACTTTGCTCGCTCTGCTGGGCAATAGTCTCTTCCAAGAGACTTTCAATTTCTTTCTGACGCCGATTGAAGTCAAACCATTTTTCCAAATAGGTCATAGTATCTCCTTTCTTTTTAGAGTTGTAAATAGAAGAAAGTCCATTTACGGACAGTCTCTGTATCACAAGATGATTGCGCATGCAATAATTATACTACTTTTCAAGAATGCTGGCAAGAAGGATGCTAGAATCTTTCACCTTAAATCATGCCTATTTTCACTAGTTTTAATTGTCTGTATCCCCTTTCTTCTCTAATTCTCATTATCTCTTGTGTATTTCCTTGAAATTTTCTGAAAAAAGAGTAAACTGGTATGCAAGAAGTCTATTTCGTGGAGTTTAGGATGAAATTATATGTTCAATTAATGATTCTCTTTGTGATTTCTCTAATCGGAGAGGGAATCTCTAGTTTCTTTCATTTGCCCATCCCAGGCAGTATTATCGGCTTAATTATTCTCTTTCTAGCCCTACAATTCAAGTGGCTGAGAACTAGGCATGTCAACATGGTGGGGAATTTCTTGCTGGCCAATATGACCATTCTCTTTTTGCCACCAGCAGTGGGAATTATGGAGAAGTTTGATGTGATTGCTCCCTATCTCTTGCCCATTGTTTTGATTGTCTTTTTTGCAGCTGTCATCAATATTATCCTCATAGCCGTGGTAGTTCAGTTCATTAAGCGACGGTTTGAGGGAGATTATGAGAAAGGAGATGCCAAATGAGTGAATTTGTTTCCAATCCCCTGTTTGGGCTTGCCCTGTCTATCCTAGCTTATCTAGTGGGAATGCTGATTTACAGACGTTTTCCTCATCCATTGACAACGCCCTTGCTTTTGTCAGCTGTTTTCATTATCATCTTTCTAAAGGTGACGGGGATTTCTTACCAAGATTACTACCAAGGTGGGGTTTATCTGAACAACTTGATTGTCCCATCGACTGTGGCTCTAGGGATTCCACTTTATAAGAGTTTTCACTTGATGAAGCACCATGCTCGGAGTATTCTCTTTGGTAGTTTGCTGGCGGTAGTGGTCAATACCTCTTTCACAGCCCTTGTGGCAAAAATATTTGGAATGGACTTTTTCCTAGCCATTTCTCTCTTTCCGAAGTCAGTGACAACCGCCATGGCAGTGGGAATTACAGAAAAATTGCAAGGTCTGACGACCGTGACCTTGGTGGTTGTAGTGGCGACTGGGATTTTAACCAGTGTCATCGGCCCAACCCTCTTGAAGTGGTTGAAAATTGATGACCCAGTAGCTGTTGGTCTTTCCCTTGGAGGAACAGGCCACGCAGTTGGAACGGGGACAGCCTTTCGATATGGCTCTGTAGCAGGAGCCATGGGTGGTTTGGCTATCGGTGTTACCGGTATTCTCTATGTCTTTGTCAGCCCTATCGTAGCCAGTTTGATATTGAGTTAATACTCTTCGAAAATCTCTTCAAACCGCGTCAACTTCCATCTGCAACCTCAAAACAGTATTTTGAGCTGACTTCGTCAGTTCTATCCACAACCTCAAAACAGTGTTTTGAGCAACCTGCGGCTAGTTTCCTAGTTTGTTCTTTGATTTTCATTGAGTATAAAAAGCAAGGAATTCGGGTTCCTTGCTTTTTAAAATCGTATGTTATAGACTATTACTTTTCTTTGCTTAAGTGAATGACTTGGTCATAGTGTTTTAAGTCTTCTTCCGTGT
>CAURCY010000075.1:0-6608 GCA_963523355.1 uncultured Streptococcus sp. | reverse complement strand
TTCATGACAAAAATCCTTTCTTCAAAATTCCTTAACGCTCTAGTGACCTTATTTTAATAGTTTACGGGGACATGATTTTAACCTCCTTTTGAGTTTATATCAATCTTTTTATAGTCAATATATTATTTTATCTGTTTATAACTCTATTCTACTCCCCTATAAAATGAATGTCAACAAATAACATAAAAATATTGTGAAAAAATTATTTTATCACGCTAGAGGTACTTGCTCGCTTCTTTGATACTAAGCTCAGCCATTTCTCCAATATTATTCTTATATAACAATTAAAAATCTTCCTGCCCCACCAAGTGATGCTGAAAGGCATAGACCGCTGCCTGAGTGCGATCGCTAACCTCAAGTTTGGCAAGAATGTTGGACACGTGAGTTTTGACCGTCTTGAGAGAGATAAACAGTTCGTCTGCGATACGCTGATTTTCGTAGCCCTTGGCGATGAGTTGGAGAACATCTCGCTCACGCGCAGTCAGGTCCTCATGTAGTTCTATATGATTGCGGTGGTATTCGACTTTTTTGCTGACCTCTTGCTCAATGGCCAACTCCCCAGCAGCCACCTTACGGACGGCATGGAGTAATTCATCAGCACTTGATGTCTTAAGCATATAACCTTTAGCCCCAGCATTCAATACTGGCATGATTTTTTCATTATCTAGATAAGAAGTCACAATCAAAATCTTGGCTTCAGGCCATTCTTTGAGAATGGCCAAAGTTGCGTCAATTCCATTCATTTCAGGCATGACGATATCCATGACAATGACATCTGGACGCAATTTCAAGGCTAAGTCAATACCCTGAAACCCGTTGGACGCCTCGCCCACAACTTCTACATCGTCTTGGAGGTCAAAGTAGCTTTTCAAGCCCAATCGGACCATTTCATGGTCATCTACTAGTAAAATTTTCATCTTTACTCCTTTATCATTCCTTATCGAGCAGGGGAATACGGATATCAACTGCCAGTCCTTGCTTGGGAGCTGTTAATAACTGAACCGTCCCTGCCATATCTTCGACCCGCTCCTTGATATTACGCAGTCCATAACTCAAGTCATCTAAGCTCCCCAACTGGAAACCAATCCCATTGTCCACCACCTTCAGCTGCAATTCAAGATCCGTCTGATAGAGATAGACATCCAGACAAGATGCCTGGGCATGGCGGAGGGTATTGCTGATCAATTCTTGCAAAATGCGGAAGATATGTTCCTCGATTTTCTTGGGCAATTTCGTCACATTCTGCTTAAGACTAACTCTGAGATCACTCTTGTCCTCAAGCTCTTTTAAGAGAATTTGGATTCCTTCAACCAGACTCTTCTGCTCCAGTTCAACTGGTCGCAAATGCAAGAGCAAGACCCGCAAATCCTTCTGGGCGGTTTCTAAAATAGCTGTGACACTCTGCAACTGGGTCTGCATCTTTTCTCTATTCAGTTTCAAAGCCTGCTGGCTGACACCTGATAAAATCATGTGGGCCGCAAACAACTCCTGACTGACCGTATCGTGCAAATCCCGAGCAATCCGCTTCCGTTCTTTCTCGATGATTTCCTCTTCCTGAGTAAGACTCTGATTTTCAGCTTTTTGAAGAGTTTCTGTCAAAAGATTAAGTTTACCTGACAAGGACTTGAAACTGGCATCCAAATCTGGATCTGCAAGCTGAATCACTTCTTGTCCTGCTAATAAACGCTTGAGATTAGACTGCATTTTTCTTAGAGAAAGCTCTTCGATAGCTCTCCAAAACAGGGCTAAGAGACAGGTCATGGACATGCTGAATACCAACAACAAAAAGATAAATTTTTCTGTTTTTTCGACATCATGTAAGAAAATAGACCAGTCAAAGTCAAGGATGTCCAGCAAGCTGTGGGACAGAAATAAGACAAACAGGATGGAGGTGAGAGCAATCATTGCATAAGCTTGTTTTTTCATCCTCTAACCACCTCAACATCGCCAATCATAGTGGTCAAGAAAATCTTGACACTCTTGTTACTCTTGAGATAGTCTCTTGTTTCTTGATGATAGTGTTCATTACGGAGGGCTCGCTTGGGCTGGTTGAAAAAAGTCAAATCACCATAGAGACAGTTAACGCTGAGACTGACTTCCACATCTACAGGTACAATGATTTTGGTCGTTCCTACCATCTTTCTGAGGATAATGACATTGTCATGATTGGTTAGGATGACCCTCTCCAGATGAATGGTGTCCTTACCCATGAGACGAAAGAGATTGATATCATCAAACTGGCAAGTCTGGTAGCTTGAAAAATGATGGAGATTTCCAAACCAACGATTTTTCTCCTTCTTAACCGTTACCACCTCTTCAAAAACCAAATTTGTCTGCTCTTTTTCCTGGTTCATCATCGGATAAAGAAGAAAGAGGCTATAGATGACCGCAACAAAAATAGCTAGAATCACAAAGGGATTGAGCATGACGATGAAAAAGAAGAGAATGGTTGCCACCACTAAAAGAAGATTATTGCCCTCTTTACCAGTGTAATAGCGAATCAAAAGCAAAAAGAGGAATAGAATCAGCAGAAAACGCGAAAAATGCTCTGATACCATCAAAATCAGAGCTCCTGTCAGAAGACAGGCTTCGATAAATAAAAAGATTTTAAATTTTCTCATAGGTACATCCTCTCCCTTCTATTTTATCACAATTGGAAAAAGTCACCTCGGTCTGAAGATGGAAAAAAGGCGGTGGTTACGCCTTTTTCATCTGATCATTTGCTTCTTTTAATTTTCCATAAAGAATGTAATCTACGCTTTGCAGATCAGCTAGGGTAGCACAGTTAAGGGCGCACATAATCAAACGCAGATCTGCTTTCCAGCCTTGGATAATATCAATCACTTCTTCGACTGAATAGGTTTCAACCAATTCCAGAACGGTTCGTGACAGCCCTACAGCCTTTGCGCCAAAGACCAAACACTTAATCATATCCAGCGGATTCCGAACCCCTCCGCTAACCAAAAGTTCGACCTTATCTTTCCAGTCTTGGGCATTGAGAAGGGCTTGCATGGTAGACTGGCCCCATTGATTGAGATAATCACGCTGACCACTGCGACGGTTTTCAATATAGGCAAAGCTGGTACCACCACGACCTGATAGATCCACTGTACGAACACCCAATTCATAGGCTCTCTCGATGGTCGTCACATCCATTCCAAAGCCCACTTCCTTGAGGACAATCGGAACGGAGATTTGCTTACTATAGTCTGCTAGATTCGATTGCCAGCTTCTGAACTTCCTTTCTCCCTCAGGCATGAGTAATTCTTGCATAACATTGACATGCACTTGTAGGAGAAGAGGATTCATCTCTCCTACAGTCTGAAGACCTAATTCGACAGGCTTGTCCAATCCAATATTGGTTCCAAGAAGGAGATTTGGATGACTAGACTTGACAGAAAAAGAGTCAACTGTTGGATCTTTGAGAGCCGCACTATAAGATCCCGTCACAAACAAAATCCCACAGGCGTCCGCCACCTGAGCCAGCTTTTGATTGATTTCTTTACCTTTTTCACTCCCCCCTGTCATGGCATTGATATAAAAAGGAAAGTCCCACTTTCGACCAGCAAACTCTGTCGACAGATCGATTTCATCCAGGTCGTAAAGAGGCAAGGAAGAATGAATCAACTCCACCTCATCAAAGCTATTATAGGAACTTTTCTGCTCAAGGGCATAGCGGATGTGCTCATCCTTACGATTTGTCGTCATGTCCTATCCTTTCTTGGTATAAGAGCTCAATCCCCAGATCGGCCCAACGGTTTTTTAGGATTTCAGTTGATTGCTCATCAAAACTCAAGGCAATACCACAATCACCACCACCAGCACCGCTACTCTTAGCAACAGCCTGCAAATATTGACTGGCTTCTTTCAACTGTCTAAGCGAAGGCGTGTAAATATCTACGCTCAAGCCTTCTAAGAGCTTGCTGGCCACTTCTACTTGCTCGATAATTTTTTCTGATTTCCCCTGTTCCAAGGCTTCTACCAAAGAAACCACCGTTTCTTTTGAGGAACTTAAAAAATTCTGATTGATATTTTGCTTGATTTGCTGGACCATGTGACTCGATACAGCCACTTCCTTGGTCCATCCCACTAGGAAATCACATTCTAGGGCAGGTTGTACGTGTGAGATTGAAAAACCCCAATCACGCTCTAAAACAGTCGCTAAGTTTTCTTCTTCCAACCAAGTAGCCACCTTCTGGCGATCAAATGACTGGTAGAGAACCAAATCCTCTGCCACAATACAGGCAATGTCCCCCATAGAACCATTGTCTCCGCGCTTAAGCAAGACAGCACTGGCCAGCTTGAACAAGAGATCCTGATCAACCGAAAGATTATATAGAGCCAGCAGAGCCTTGATGACCAAGACAACGACGCTACCGCTAGAACCTAAACCAAACTTTTTCCCTTCTCTTTCCATTTTTCCTCGGATTTCCAAAGAAAAAGGTCGCAAGGTCTGCCCACGATAAACAAGGAAATCTTCCACTAAAACAATCGTTTCTTGAATCAAACTGTAGTCAGGATTTGGCGCCAAGTCCACTTCAAAATCAAACATATCTGAGTAGATACGGTAACTATCAGAAAAAGCAATCTCCCCCTTCATATAGATGGGAATGGCCTTTATCAAGGCCAACTGCCCTGGCTCTAAAATAGCATATTCACCTGCCCAATAGAGTTTTCCGCAAGTTTTAACAGCAATCATCTTGGCTCAAATCCTTTGTTTTTGACACAATCAAGCGATAACGTTGACCGAAGATTTCTGATAAATGCTCCAAGTCTTTCTCCTGACAGAGGACTTTGACATTGGGACCAGCATCCATAGTAAAGTAGCAGGCTTCCCCTTGCTCACGAAGCTGGCGGACAAAGTCCATGGCTTCATAGCTTGCATCCGTCAGATAAGAAAAGGCTGGTGATGCTGTTTTGGTCGTAGCGTGCATAGCAAGAGCATTTTCCTCCGTTAACTCCCCAACCTTGGCAAAGTCATTTTCCTTGAGATAAACCAGCATATCCTGATAATCCTTCTCAGACTGACGGACCCAGTCATCAAAGGTCGTCGAAGTTTCCACACAAAGTTTCATCCCATCACGACTAGAGATTGGTTTTTTCTTGTCCTCTAGCACCAACATAATCATAGCTAGTTTCAAGTCTGTCTCTACAGGGTAGATTTCTCCACTATCCTTATCCCAAGCACCTAGTGGTCCATAAAAACTCCGAGAAGAAGAGCCTGATGCAAACTTAGCCTCCTGCGCCAACTGACTCCGATTCAAACCAAGCTTGAAATAAGCATTACAAGCCTTGACCAAGGCGGACAAACCGCTAGAACTTGAGGACAAGCCCGCTGCGGTAGGCATATTGTTTTGAGTGTCAATACGAACAAAGCCTTCCCCAGCTGGACGGTAACGGTCAATAATCTTACTCATCTTAGCATGCTCAGCCTCATTTTGTAGCTGACCATTGATATAAAAGGCATCAGCAGTCGCATCCGTCGGTAGAGATGACAAAGTCGTCTCTGTGTACATATTTTCCAAAGTCAGAGAGATACTGCTAGTAGCAGGCACCATCTCTTTTTCTTTTTTCTTTCCCCAATATTTGATAATAGCAATATTTGCGTAGGAACGTACTGTTACAGGCTCTCTATCCATGTCTGAACAGCTCCTTTCTCTTCTAATCTTTCTGCTAGTTCTTGAGCTTGAGTCAAATTGGTTGCCAAGGCTATGATACAGCCTCCTAGCCCACCACCGCTCATCTTGGCACCCAGAGCACTATGGCTAAGAGCCGTTTCAACTAGAGAATCCGCCTCAGGGCTACTAACACCAATTTCTTTTAGATGTAAATGCGCTTGACTAAGGATTTGTCCCAGTCCTTCAGCATCTTTTTGTGAAATCGCTTCTTCTGCTTGCTGGGTCAATTCTCCCAGGGCATGCAAAAACTGCAGGGCATCCTTGCCCTTGTTTTGAACCACTTGGATGGCTTCACGAGTATGACCATAAACGCCCGTATCTGCAATCACCAAATATGCGGATAGATTCATCTCAAGCTCTGTAAATCCTACGTTCTTAATAAAGCGAATAGGCTGGTCACTGAGACAGGTCTTAGCATCCAAACCACTCGGATTCATATGGGCAATCATCTCAGCCCGATTGACCAAGATTTCTAGTACATCATGAGGCAGATCAGCCTGATAGTAGTCAAAAACCGCACGAATGGCCGCTATGCTGATAGCCGCTGACGAACCCATTCCCCGTTTTTCAGGGATAGCCGAGTCAATCTCACAGCGAATGCAGGCTTCTTTGATATCCAAATACTCCAGCGAAGCATAAACTGCCATGGACAAGGTATCCTCCTCATAGAGACGCCAAGGACTCGCTGCAGGAACTACCTTACAAGTTACCACCACCTCCAAAAGAGGCAGGGAAATGGCAGGATAACCGTAAACGACCGCATGCTCCCCTATTAAAATTATTTTACTATGTGCCTGACCGACACCCACTTTTTTTGTCATGTTTTCCTTTTAGCTAGACGGAAAGACCGTCTCATACTCAATGAAAATCAAAAGGCAAACTAGGAAGCTAGCCGCAGGCTGTACTTGAGTACGGTAAGGCGACGCTGAC
>CAURCY010000074.1:0-6637 GCA_963523355.1 uncultured Streptococcus sp. | reverse complement strand
TATAATAGAGAGTAAAAAACTTTGAAAGAAAGAAAAAGATGAATTTAAAAGATTACATTGCAACAATTGAAAATTATCCAAAGGAAGGTATTACCTTCCGTGATATTAGTCCTTTGATGGCTGATGGAAATGCTTACAGCTATGCTGTTCGTGAAATTGTTCAGTATGCTACTGACAAGAAAATTGATATGATCGTAGGGCCTGAAGCTCGTGGTTTTATCGTGGGTTGTCCAGTGGCCTTTGAGTTAGGAATTGGCTTTGCCCCTGTTCGTAAGCCAGGTAAATTGCCGCGCGAAGTCATTTCTGCTGACTATGAAAAAGAGTACGGTGTTGATACCTTGACTATGCATGCTGACGCCATCAAGCCAGGTCAACGTGTTCTTATCGTGGATGACCTCTTGGCAACAGGTGGAACTGTTAAGGCAACTATCGAAATGATTGAAAAACTTGGTGGTGTTGTAGCAGGTTGTGCCTTCCTTGTTGAATTGGATGAATTGAACGGCCGTGAAAAAATCGGTGACTACGATTACAAGGTTCTTATGCATTATTAATCAAAAACAGTCCCTAGGGCTGTTTTCTCTACATTAGGATATAAAAATAGACTATAGCTAGTTAGAGAAAAACTATAATTGAAAACTATATCTTCTTGCAGTATAATAAAAGGACTAAGTGTTTGAGATTTAGTTTCATACTCAATGAAAATCAAAGAGCAAACTAGGAAACTAGCCGCAGGTTGCTCAAAACACTGTTTTGAGGTTGTAGATGGAACTGACGTAGTCAGTATCCTACACATACGGCAAGGCAACGTTGACACGGTTTGAAGAGATTTTCGAAGAGTTTCAAACATATGCAATTATTCCTGAAAGAGTACAGTTAGGAGAGGGTTATGCCGATTCGAATTGATAAAAAATTACCAGCTGTTGAGATTTTACGGACAGAGAATATCTTTGTCATGGATGATCAACGTGCGGCCCACCAAGATATCCGTCCCTTGAAGATTTTAATCTTAAATCTCATGCCACAGAAAATGGTCACAGAAACCCAGTTGTTGCGCCATTTGGCGAATACACCCCTGCAACTGGATATTGATTTTCTCTATATGGAAAGCCACCGTTCTAAAACAACTCGTTCAGAGCACATGGAGACCTTTTATAAAACTTTTCCTGAAGTTAAGGACGAGTATTTTGATGGGATGATTATCACGGGTGCTCCAGTTGAGCATTTACCATTTGAGGAAGTGGACTATTGGGAGGAATTCAGTCAGGTAATCGAGTGGTCTAAGACCCATGTCTATTCGACCCTTCATATCTGTTGGGGTGCTCAGGCGGGACTCTATCTGCGTTATGGAGTGGAAAAATACCAGATGGACAGTAAGTTATCGGGTATCTATCCTCAGGACACCTTAAAAGAAGGTCACCTTCTCTTTAGAGGCTTTGACGATAGCTATGTATCCCCTCATTCACGGCACACGGAGATTTCTAAGGAAGAGGTCTTAAACAAAACCAATCTCGAGATTTTATCAGAGGGTCCTCAGGTTGGGGTTTCGATTTTGGCCAGTCGTGATTTACGAGAAATTTATAGTTTTGGGCATTTGGAATATGACCGTGATACCTTGGCAAAAGAGTATTTTAGGGATCGTGACGCAGGTTTAGACCCACATATTCCAGAAAATTACTTTAAGGATGACGATGTTAATCAGACACCTTGTCTTTGTTGGTCTTCATCAGCAGCCCTCTTTTTCAGTAACTGGGTAAACTATGCAGTCTATCAGGAAACCCCTTTTGACTGGAGAAAAATAGAAGATGATGCATCTGCATTTGGGTATTTATAAGAGGAATTATGACATATTTAGACGCTTTTAAATCAGGGAACTTGGTTTTACCGAGTGCCCTGCTCTTGCATTTTAAGGAACTCTTTCCTTCTAGCGACGATTTTCTGGTCTGGCAATTTTTCTATTTGCAAAATACGACAGGTTTGGATGAAATGTCGCCAAGCCAGATTGCTGAAAGGATTGGTAAGGAAATTTCGGATGTCAATCAGGCTATTTCCAATCTGACGGAGAGGGGACTACTTCAGTATCGAACGATCGAATTGAATGGTGAAATAGAATTGCTTTTTGATGCCAGTTTGGCTTTGGAACGTTTGGATAATTTGCTTGGAGCTGCTCATTCAAGTTCAGACCAGTTGACACCTCAAAACCAGCTCAAGGATTTGGTGGAAACCTTCCAGCAGGAGTTGGGACGCTTGTTGACTCCTTTTGAGATTGAGGATTTGACCAAGACACTAAAGGAAGATGGGACCAGTGCTGACTTGATTAAGGAAGCTCTTCGTGAAGCTGTTTTGAATGGAAAACCAAACTGGAAGTACATTCAGGCGATTTTGAGAAATTGGCGCCATGAAGGTATCAAAAGTGTGGCTCAAATTGAGGCCAAGCGGGCAGAGAGAGAAGCAAGCAATCCTCAGTTGACACAGGTATCTGCAGATTTCAGAAATGCTATGGATCTCTGGAAGGATTAATCGATGTAAGCAGGCTTGAAATCCGAGTAAGATTTGCAAGCTGTGTATAATTGTGATAAAATAAATAGAAAATAAATTGAAAAAAGAGGTATGTGAAATGTCACGTAAACCATTTATCGCTGGTAACTGGAAAATGAACAAAAATCCAGAAGAAGCTAAAGCATTCGTTGAAGCAGTTGCATCAAAACTTCCTTCATCAGATCTTGTTGAAGCAGGTATCGCAGCTCCAGCTCTTGATTTGACAACTGTTCTTGCTGCTGCTAAAGGTTCAAACCTTAAAGTTGCTGCTCAAAACTGCTACTTTGAAAATGCAGGTGCTTTCACTGGTGAAACTAGCCCACAAGTTTTGAAAGAAATCGGTACTGACTACGTTGTTATCGGTCACTCAGAACGTCGTGACTACTTCCATGAAACTGACGAAGATATCAACAAAAAAGCAAAAGCAATCTTTGCAAACGGTATGCTTCCAATCATCTGTTGTGGTGAGTCACTTGAAACTTACGAAGCTGGTAAAGCTGCTGAATTCGTAGGTGCTCAAGTATCTGCTGCATTGGCTGGATTGACTGCTGAACAAGTTGCTGCATCAGTTATCGCTTATGAGCCAATCTGGGCTATCGGTACTGGTAAATCAGCTTCACAAGACGATGCACAAAAAATGTGTAAAGTTGTTCGTGACGTTGTAGCTGCTGACTTTGGTCAAGAAGTTGCGGACAAAGTTCGTGTTCAATACGGTGGTTCTGTTAAACCTGAAAACGTTGCTTCATACATGGCTTGCCCAGACGTTGACGGTGCCCTTGTAGGTGGTGCGTCACTTGAAGCAGAAAGCTTCTTGGCTTTGCTTGACTTTGTAAAATAATCAGTAGCAAAAGCTAGGTGGAACAGCATTCAGATGTCTGTTCCATTTTTTATAGGAGAGGAAAGATTGAAAACAAAGATTGGAAAAATTGGATTAGCAAGTATCTTTTTACTAGGCTTGGCAGTTAGTCATGTCGCTGCAAATGAAACCGAAGCTTCAAAAACTTCGCAGGATACAACGACAGTTTCAAGTAGTTCAGAGCAAAATCAGTCTTCTAATAAAACTCAAACGAGTGCAGGTGTAAAGACCACTGCTTCTGCCCACTGGGAGGGAGATTATTATGTAAAGGCTGATGGTTCCAAAGCCAAGAGTGAGTGGATTTTTGATAACTACTATAAGGCTTGGTTTTATATTAAGTCAGACGGTCGTTATGCTCAAAATGAGTGGCAGAGCAATTACTACCTAAAATCAGGTGGCTATATGGCTAAGAATGAATGGGTTTATGATAACGCCTATAAGAATTGGTTTTACCTGAAGTCCGATGGTTCTTATGCTAACCAGGAATGGCATTCTGTTGGAGGTAAATGGTACTATTTTAAGAAGTGGGGCTATATGGCTAAAAGTCAATGGCAGGGAAATTATTTCTTGAATGGTCAAGGTGTTATGATGCAAAATGAATGGCTTTATGATCCAACTTATTCTTCTTATTTCTACCTGAAGTCTGATGGTTCTTATGCTAATGAACAGTGGCAAAAGGTAGATGGCAAGTGGTACTATTTCAAGAAGTGGGGGTACATGGCTCAAGATGAGTGGCATGGGGACTACTATCTTACTGAAAGTGGTGCTATGGCGACTGGTGAATTAGTCATGGATGATGCTCGCTATATTTTTTCTGACTCAGGTGAGTTAAAAGAAAAGAAAGACTTGAATGTTGGCTGGGTTCACCGAAATGGCAGACGTTATTTCTTTAACCATCGTGAAGAACAAGTTGGGACTGATCAAGTTAAAAAAGTTATCGATGTCAGTGAACATAATGGTCGTATCAGTGACTGGAAAAAAGTCATCGATGATAATGGAGTAGATGGAGTCATTGTTCGTTTGGGCTATAGTGGAACTGAGGACAAGGAATTGGCTCATAATATTAAGGAGTTAAACCGTCTTGGAATTCCTTACGGTGTTTATCTTTATACCTATGCCGAAAATGAAACAGATGCTGAGAATGATGCTAAGCAGACTATTGAACTCTTGAAGAAATACAAGATGAACTTGTCTTATCCAATCTACTATGATGTTGAAAATTGGGAGTATTTAAATAAGACCAAGAAAGCTCCGACCGACACAGCTACTTGGGTTAAAATTATCAATAAGTATATGGAAACCATGAGGCATGCTGGTTACCAAAATGTGAAAGTTTATAGCTATCGTCAACTTTTGCAAACTCGTTTGAATCATCCTGATATTTTACAACATGTTAACTGGGTTGCAGCCTATACGGATGCGCTTGATTGGAATAATCCTCATTATTCAGGAGAAAAAGGATGGCAATATACTTCATCTGACTCTCTTAAAGGGATTCGAGGACGTGTGGATGTCAGCGTCTGGTATTAAGATGTAAAACTGAGAAAAGAGTGTACATTTGTATGCTCTTTTCTTTATTTTATCTCTGTTAAGAGAGATTGAAAGTGACTGGGTTTCATTCTAAAAAATTCTTAAATTATCAGTCTATTGCAACTTTTCTCATGTGAGTCATTTGGCTTGCTATTGGTTTTCCTTAGTAGTATACTAAGGTAGTAATCATTAAGAAGTGGTTACAAATAATAATGAATGAGGTAAAATAAAATGGTAGAATTGAAAAAAGAAGCAGTAAAAGACGTAACATCATTGACAAAAGCAGCGCCAGTAGCATTGGCAAAAACAAAGGAAGTATTGAACCAAGCTGTTGCTGATTTGTACGTAGCTCACGTTGCTTTGCACCAAGTACACTGGTATATGCGCGGTCGTGGTTTTCTTGTGTGGCATCCAAAAATGGATGAATACATGGACAGCCTTGATGGCTATCTTGACGAAATCAGCGAACGTTTGATTACACTTGGTGGCAGCCCATTCTCTACTTTGACAGAATTCCTTCAACATAGTGAAATCGAAGAAGAAGCTGGTGAATACCGTAATGTTGAAGAAAGCTTGGAACGTGTCCTAGATGTTTATCGTTATCTCATCACTCTGTTCCAAAAAGCTTTGGATGTTACTGATGAAGAAGGTGATGATGTGACAAACGATATCTTTGTTGGTGCTAAAGCTGAACTTGAGAAAACGGTTTGGATGCTTGCGGCAGAACTTGGACAAGCTCCCGGTTTGTAAGAAATAGAATAATCATATAAAAATCTGTAGGATGCCTCTTACGGATTTTTTTCTATTCTGTAAGCTATTCCAAACCAGTCTTTTTTTGAGTTTTTTGATAAAATAGTACTATCAGTGAAAAGGATGGAAGCATGACTAAGAAAATTGTAGCTATTTGGGCCCAGGATGAAGAGGGTGTGATTGGTAAGGACAATCGTCTGCCTTGGTATTTACCAGCAGAACTGCAACACTTCAAAGAAACAACTCTGAATCATGCTATCTTGATGGGGCGCGTGACCTTTGATGGGATGGGGCGTCGCTTGCTTCCAAAACGGGAGACCTTGATTTTGACTCGTAATCCAGAAGAAAAGATAGATGGGGTTACTACTTTTTAGGATGTCCAGTCTGTCTTGGACTGGTATCAGGCTCAAGAAAAGAATCTCTATATTATTGGTGGAAAGCAGATTTTTCAGGCTTTTGAACCCTACCTTGATGAAGTGATTGTGACTCAAATTCATGCTCGGGTGGAGGGAGATACCTATTTCCCTGAAGAGTTTGATTTGTCTCTTTTTGAGACAGTTTCAAGCAAATCCTATACCAAAGATGAGAAAAACCCTTATGATTTTACCATCCAATACCGCAAGAGAAAGGAAGTCTAATGGAACGTAGTATATTTGGTTTTTTCACAGCCATGCTGTGTTTGGTCTGCTTACTTGCAGGAGCACAGGCTTTTCGTAAAAAGCGCTATGGACTTTCTGTCCTGCTCTGGTTAAATGCCTTTACCAATTTGGTCAATAGTATCCATGCTTTTTACATGACCTTATTTTAGATAGAATGACAGTATAGAATAGAACGGAAGGAAATCATGCCTACAAATAGGAATAATGATATGATGGTTTATTGCTCATTTTGTGGCAAAAGCCAAGAAGAAGTACAAAAAATAATCGCAGGCAACAACGCCTTTATCTGTAATGAATGTGTGGAGTT